>JABZHE010000208.1:0-1719 GCA_015259025.1 Atopobium sp.
CGTCTGGATGATGTCCACGTCCTCGTCAGGGTTGACGCGGCCCTCAACGTGAATGACGTCGGGGTCCTTGAAGTAGCGAACAACCTCGCAGATAGCGTCGGTGTTGCGAATGTTTGCCAGGAACTGGTTGCCCAGACCCTCGCCCTCGTTTGCGCCCTTGACCAGGCCAGCGATGTCCACAAACTCAACGGTTGCAGGCATGATGCGACCAGGATTGACAATCTCGGCCAGCTTCTGGAGCCTTGCGTCGGGTACGTCAACAATGCCCACGTTAGGGTCGATGGTAGCAAACGGATAGTTTGCGGCCAGACCACCCTTGCGGGTCAGCGCGGTGAACAGCGTGGATTTACCAACGTTTGGCAGGCCAACGATACCAATTGAAAGCGACATGTGAGTCCTCTTGTTGTCGGTGGACGGTTACGGTTACTTGCGTTTCTGGCGAGAAGAACGAGCAGCTAGAAGCGTTGTGCTCTGTGTTAGCAGCCGCGTGCTACTCCCCATTATCCTCTTTTGGAGGTTGTTGTGCAGTGGCGGTAGAACTCTCGTCCGAGTCCTCGGTGATCGAATCCGCCAGGTGTTTGAGCTGCTCCTTGCCGGTGTCAAAAATGAAGCGAGCCTTGCGACGAGCCAAAGCCTCAAGACGCTCGGTCTCCTCGGCCTTGCGATCACGAACGACCAGTTCAGAGGTGTTCATCGGCACCATCGTAAGCGCACCAGGCTCTGGGCAGACAATTTCACAGGCGCCGCAGTTGACGCAGAACGGCATCTTGATGGTCAGCTTGCCGCGCTCATCGATGTCGATTGCATGCGTTGTGCAGGTATTTTTGCAGTCGCCGCAGACCGTGCACTTGCTGGAATCCCAAATAGGAGCCTCGAGCTTCACGTAAGGGGCAAGCTCTGGGTCGTGCTGAAGTGCGCCCATGACCAGACGGCGATCCTGCGTGAGCATGGATTGCCTCATGTCGGTGGTGCGCAGGCCCATCACGTCATCAAGCTGCGTCTGGAGTTTGTCCAGAGAACGAGCATGATTGTTGATGCGGTCGGCAATTGCCTTTGCGCCCGCAAGGACAGGTGTCGATGCAGATACCAGGCGTTCCGCACCGTTCATCGCGTTGGAGATGAACTGCGAACGGATGTAGGCGCGCGTGAAGTTGTGGTTGAGGTTGTTGCCGTCTACCTCGAGGCCAACCGTGGCGCCCGTCCACTCCTCAGCGGTAGCGATGGCCTGGGTATATGCCTCCTCGCCAGTGGTGGTACGACAACGGTCGCAAACGCCCAACGGCAGGTAAACGCTTATGTTATCAAAGTCCGTAAGGATCGAGAACCAAATGTCGGCTGAGAGCATACCCACGCAAGGCAGGCAAATCTCGTTGCCCTCAGGTTTTCTCGCCAGCGCGCGCGTGCAAGTAATGTAGCACTGCTCGTACGCGGAGGCCGCGCGAGCTACCTGGTCATACAGCATGCGGGACGTGTGGCGGCGCGTGTTGAACGTCTCGGTTGGACACGCAGCAACACAGAGGCCGCACTGGAGACAAGCCTTGTCGTCGATGCGTACAGACTGGTTGTGGATATCAATGCAATTAGCTGGGCAAACGTCAAGACAGCGAGAACATGCCTCGGCTTTTCCCGAGGCGCACCTCAGACAGCGATTAGCGTTTGACCAGGGGATTTCCTTGTAGTCCATTGGCTCGAACGGCTTGTCCGTGTTTGGGTCAATAG
>JABZHE010000209.1:0-1716 GCA_015259025.1 Atopobium sp.
GGGCAATACTGTAGAGAGGCTGTGATGCAAGGTATGGCTGAGACGCCGCAATCATTTGGCCCCAACTTGCCTCAGGTGGCTGAACGCCCAATCCCAAGAACGAAAGTGTTGCCTCCGAAAGAATTGCGCTTGGAATGCCCAAGGTAGAAACAACAATCAGCGTTGACATGCAGTTAGGCAAGAGATGTTTCATGATGATGCGGAAGCTATTACCGCCAGACAGAATACAAGACTGAATGTATTCAGAATTCTTCAGGCGCATGACATCGCCACGAATTAGCCTTGCGGTGGTAGTCCACATTAAAAGACCTAATGCAATATAGAGATTGATGAGACCTGGGCCCATAACAAACATAATCAAAATTGCAAAGAGCAAGAATGGGAAGCTGGAGAAAACCTGGATGATAAAAGACACAACTGCATCAACCCAGCGACCATAATATCCTGCTGCAACTCCTGCTACAAAGCCGATAAAGAGGGCAATTGCCTGCGAAATAATACCAACAGACAGAGAAATCTGGCAGCCGTAAATAATACGAGAAAGAATATCTCGGCCGTACTCATCAGTACCAAGTAGGTGCGCAAATGTTGGATTCTGATTCTGAATTGCAAGGTTTTGATCCTTGTAGCCATAGGGAGCAAGAACAGGAGCAAGAATTGCGATGATTACTAGAGCCAAAACAATGCCTAAGCAGATCATGCCCAGTTTATTTTTCTTAAAGATGTTCCAGCTAACCTGCCAATAGCTCTGCGCACGAACTTTTCCCGTGGCAGCCTGTTCTGCTTCTTGAGCCTTGGCGGCATCTTCAAGTACAGCTTCGGTCTTTTGGACCTTCTCGCTATTTTTATCACTTGTAAACAAAGCCATTACTCTGATGCCTCCTCTCCAAGACGAATTCGTGGATCAACCACTGCGTACAAAATATCAACAAGTAAATAAATCACAACGCAGATAATTGCCACATACATGACACTACCCTGAATCAGCGGCAGGTCACGAGCATTAATTGCATCAATAAGCAACTTACCCATACCGTTCATATTAAAGATCTGCTCAATGATGATGGAACCAGTAAGGATGTCTCCCAGCTGAGATCCAGCAATGGTAATAATTGGGATAAGAGCATTTCTGAGCGCATGTTTCAAAACAATAGCGGAGCGCTTAAGACCCTTAGCTTCAGCAGTTCTAATATAGTCCTGATTTAATACATCCAGCATGCTAGTCCTGGTAACACGAGCAATACTTGCTGCGTAACGAGAGCCCAGCGCAATAACAGGAAGAACGTACGCGGATGGCGTTTTAACACCAGACAACGGGAACCACTTAAGCGTCATAGCAAAAATAATCTGCAGCACTAATGCCACCCAAAATGAAGGAGCAGAAATACCAAAGATTGCAGCTGACATAAGCGTTCTATCAAGCCATTTTCCATGGTTTACTGCGGCGAAAATACCCATCAAAAGACCAAGTACTATGGCAAAAAGATACGCAAACACTGCTAAGCGTAGCGTAACTCCCAAAGCCTTAGTCAGAAGTGCAATGACAGGTCGCTTCTGAGTGTAAGAAGTTCCAAAATCTCCACCAAGCATTTTTACAAACCAGTTTGCATACTGCTCTGGGATTGGCTTATCAAGACCCATGGTATGACGGACCTGCTGAACCGTAGCTTCATCAGCCATATCGCCCATCATGACTCGTACTGGGTCACCTGGGAC
>JABZHE010000020.1:0-9417 GCA_015259025.1 Atopobium sp.
CTTCCCGATGTTGCCGAGCGCTTCATGCGCTACGTGCAGGTTGATTCCCAGTCTAATCCTGAGAACGATACCGTTACCCCTTCCACGCCTGCTCAGCACGAGATGGCTCGCTACCTGGGCGAAGAGCTCAAGACGCTGGGCTGCACCGACGTCACCGTCGACGAGCACGCCTACGTCACCGGCACCTTCGCCGCATCCAAGGGCGCCGAGTCGGCTCCCGCGCTGATGCTTTGCTCGCACCTGGACTCTGTCATTGACGCGCCCGCTTCAGGCGTCAAGCCGCACGTCGTCCACTACGAGGGCGGTGACCTGGTGGCCGGCGTCGTTAACGGCAAGACCATCGCAACCACCCAGGAGCAGGTCCCTGACCTCAAGGATTTCGTGGGCATGGACATCATCTGCTCCGACGGCTCTACGCTGCTGTCTGCTGACGATAAGGCCGGTGTGGCTGAGATTTGTGCGCTGCTCAAGCGCCTGGGCGATAACCCCGAGCTCGCACACCCTACGCTCAAGATTGCATTTGTCCCTGACGAGGAGATCGGTCACGGCGCAAGCCTGCTTGACCTGGACAAACTCGGCGCTGCGTACGGCTACACCGTCGATGGCGAGGCTCTCGGCGAGTTCAACTACGAGTGCTTCAACGCCGCCCACGCCGACGTCTACTTCAAGGGCGTCATGGTTCACCCCGGTAGCGCCAAGGACGTCATGATCAACGCAATTACCGTGGCTTCCGAGTTCCAGCAGATGGTCCCGGCCTTCGAGCGTCCTGAGCACACCGAGGGCTACGAGGGCTTCTACCACCCAATCGCCATCGAGGGCTCCGCGTCCGAGGTCAAGCTCAGCTACATCGTCCGCGACCACGACGCTCAGATCTTTGCCAACCGCCAGCAGGTCCTGCAGGATATCGCCGCGTTCTTGAATAAGCGCTATGGCGAGAATACCGTCCGTGTTGAGATTCACCAGGAGTATCGCAATATGGCCGAAAAGTTCGACGGCTATGAGTTCCTGATTGATTATGCGCTTGAGGCAAATCGTGAGGTTGGTATTGAGCCTAAGCCAGTTGCCGCTCGTGGTGGTACCGACGGCGCTCAGCTCACGTTCCGCGGCCTGCCTTGTCCTAATATTGCTACCGGCGGATACAACGCTCACTCCGTGCGTGAGTTTGTCCCTGTGTCAAGCCTTGAGGTTACCGTTGACCTTCTGGAGAAGCTCGTCGCCAAGTTCGCCGCTCGCGGCTAGCGCCTGCGCTGACCGCGCTGTTTGCAGCTAGCGCCTGCGCTGACCGCGCTGCTTGCTGCTCGCAGCTAGCGCTCGTACTGCCCGCGACCCGCGCCGCTCGAGCTATGCGCAACCGTTTGACGTGCAGCTTTGCCATTCATAGCTAGATTTCTACCGTCTACGCCCCCGCTCAACCTTGTCAACAAAATGGTGAGCAGGGGCGTAGCATAATTATGAAGGGTCATTGTTCTTTTTTCACGGAGTAAGGGAGGTCGCAATGCTCGCAGTGTTTTTTGGAATTGTTGTCGTTGCGGCACCCGTCGTAGCTGCGTTTTTAGAGCACTCGGGAAACGTTGGAATTTCTGAGCGTCGCCACAGCCATCACGATACCTACGTGACTCCCGCCGCGCTCACACGTTCGCTCATTATTGACATGGCATTTGTCAGTGCAATCGCAGTTATTCTCGGCTGGCTTTGTTACGTTAATGTATTTACGCCAAACCCAGACATTGTTATGGCATTTTTTGCTTCCTTCTCGGTTGTCATGTTTATGGCGTGGTACATCTTGAGTCGTTATAAGGTCTCGCTTTTTGATGACGAGATGGTTGTAGTGCCCTTTGTAGGCTCTGAAATTTCCATCAACTACCAGGACATTAAGCGCATGGAGTGGGTTGGTGGCCGTCGGGGCTCTGGGTTTAGAGATCTTCTAATTTTGACTTCGAATGCGTCAAAGGTGCGTCTCTCGGGTATGATTGGACTAGATCAAGTGTTGCTCAAGATCGATCGCTTTGACGTCTTGGCACATAGTTCAACTAGATAGAAGTACAAAGATGCAGCTTGGACTGTATCAGCTCTGAGGCGCGTCGCTTGCGTCAACGTAAAGCTTCGGCGTACGATACGTCCACACTGACCTGTGCAGCATGCAATAACGGGGGACGTTTGTGATTAAGCTTGTTTTATCTGATATGGACAATACGCTGGTACCCTTTGGGAACAGACGCGTGTCGGACTTTACACGCAAGGCAATCCATACGCTCCTTGAAGAAACAGATATCGCTTTTGGTCCTTGTACCGGCCGAGATTACGTTGAGCTGATGCGTCTTTTCAGCCTCGACGAGGCGTGCATGCAAACAGGAGTTATGTCTACAGGCAAGCGCGTGCTGTACAAGGGCAAGACTATCTCGCTCTCCGTTTTTGATCACAAAACGCTTCAAGGCGTCGCGGACGCTATTGCAGACGAGAAGAACATGTTCTTGGTCTGCTATCCAGAACAGACTAACCTCTTTAATCCAGCGTATGTTGTCGGTCCGCTGGACAAAGACATTCTCGCCGATTACGAACGCAAACTGGTATTTGTCTCGGGCATTGTTGATCAAGTCCCGAAGGACGTTGATTTTGTCGCCGCAACAATTGCGTGCCCAGGCACGGAGGAGGACATGGAGCGCTGTCGCCAAAAGGTGGCCGCAGCTTGTCCAGACGTGTACACCATGTCGGTTGTCCCTCAGTGGTTTGACGTGCTTCCCAAGGGTGTGTCCAAGCTGACTGGTTTTGAGACACTCCTGGAAAGAACAGGCATTTCTCCAGAAGAGGTGCTTGTTTTTGGAGACGGCGAGAATGACGTTGAGATTTTAAGTAAAGTTCCGCACTCGGTGGCGGTGGCAAACGCAATTCCAGAGGTCAAGCAGGTAGCAAAGCATCACGTAGGTGCCTCTGCAGATGACGGTGTTGCGCACGCCCTGCTAGAGCTGGTGCGCGCAACAAAAGCAGGGGAGACACCCCGTTTTATGATGGAGAACTAGCATGATTAAACTCATTGCATCGGACATGGACGGTACGCTGCTGGACCAGAATTCCGAGGTTCCGCCAGAGACATTTGAGCTGATCGAAGAGCTATACAAGCGTGGCGTTCACTTTGTCGCAAGCTCTGGTCGTCGCTATGATACGCTGCGCTGGTTGTTTGAGCCGGTTGCAGACAAGATTGACTACGTGGCTTCCCTGGGTACGCAGGTCTATGTAGAGAATGAGGTTATTGACCGCGAGGTTTTCTCGTCAGCTTCTATTCGTAAGCTGTTTGAGTTGACGTCCGAGTTTGACTGCATTCACCTGGTAGTTTATGACCGCACGCACACGTATTTGCTGGATGACCAGAGCTCGTTTGTGCGCGAGCTGGATAAAGACCTGCCTAACGCTGAGCGCGTGTTTGATCCGCCTTCACCTGACGTCAGCATCATCAAGGCTGCTATTTGCTGCGATTCAAGGGCTCGCTCCATGGATATGGCCATGATTCTTGAGCGCGAGATGGGCGATAGGCTTTCGTTCATGCCTTCTGGAGAGACCTGGATTGACGTGGTGCCTCGTGGTGTGAACAAGGCTACAGGACTTGAGCAGATTCGCAGGTACTATGGCATTTCTCGTGACGAGATTGCCGTGTTTGGCGATTCTATGAACGACTACGCTATGCTGCGTTATGCGGGCACCGCGTACGTTATGGATAACGCTCGCTACGCGCTCAAGACAATTGCCACCAAGGTCATCGCGCCTAACACCGAGCAGGGCGTCCAGAAAGAAATGCGTCGAATTCTGGAAGAGCTGGCGTAAAGAATCAGCGCCGTTTTCAAAATTGTTCAGCATGACCATTTGGCGATAATTTCATACCGTTAGCCCCGTTCCTTTCTCAGTTTGATGGACTTATTTCGAGAGTCGAAATAAGGTAGTACAGGCAGAAATAGAGAGGAGGGGACACGTATGTCAATTGTCAGCACTAAAGATATTGCATATTCCAATAAACGTGCTGTTATTCAAGCATTGTGCGAGAAAAACGCTCTATCTCGTGTTGAATTGGCGCGTGAATTATCTCTTTCTCCTAGTACCGTTACTACTATTGTTCAAGACTTACTTCAGTCAAAAATGGTGGAAGAAAGTTCAGAACGCGTAGCAACTGCAGGTAGATCAAAGACACTTCTGCAACTTGCTCCAGAATTTGGTCTCTTGGGGCTCATTAGGGTTTCTCGCCAGAGTCAGGAACTTATTCTTGTAGACATGACTCTTAACGAGCATGCTCGCATCACGCTATCAGAAGAAACTCCTTCGGGAGAAACCCTTCTTGAGGGGATTGAAGCTGCTTTTACTGAGCTGATTGTTGATGGCGCAATTCTTAAGGGAATTGGAGTTTTGCTTGAAGGTGATGTGCTGGAATCAGAGCTTTCCGTCATGTATTCAACGGGCCATGATTCGGCAACAATTTCTCTGGTACAAGCGTTAAAGAGTACTTTCAGGGTAGTGGTGAAGCAGTTTGAACAGAGTGACTTTGCACTTTCTCAAGTAGAGAGCTCAAACAACATCGAGGACGTTTCTTCGTACTTGCATCTTTCATTTGGACCGCGAGTTGTGGCTCAAGTTGTTTGCGATAACGTCCCTCTTCCAATGAAAGAGGGACTAAATGCTGATATTACTCAGCAGCTTGTTACCTCAGATGGTTTGAAGCTTGATGCATTAATGAATCTTATAAGCGCCGTTCAGAGTCTTTTCTCTGTTGATGCTGTAGTTGTATCTGTACCTGAAGAAGATGGTTCTGCCTCTTTGCTTAAGACAGATGCGCTGAATAAGGCGCTGTCTACTCCTGCGCTTTTGGTGCAAAAATTTGCTCAGTTTGAGGAATTTCCAAAACTGATCGTAACAAGAATGACTTCAAGAAACTTACTGAGAGATGCTGTTTCTGCCCTAAGATTTGCCTGTCTTTGTCCAGAAACTGTCCAGCTTTGGAAACAAGTACTTGTTTCTGGCTGGCATCCAGTAAGTTCGGTGTAGGTATTTGGTAAGACTTTCGCAGGTCATGTGCAAGAAATTGGCAAGGCTTGCGTAAGAAATCAGCAAGGTACTTGCGGGGAAGTAGTACGCTATGTGCTGCGCTGGAACAAAGGTGTTTCTCGACTTTGTCTGCTCATCAAAGTCGTCAACATGGTGCTCATGCATCTATAGAAGTACGTGTAGGTTGTTTGAAGGAGAGATAGCTGCACTTGCTATCAAACAATGTGTTCCTAAGGAGGAAACATGGTTCAGGGTATTTTGATCCTCTTGGTCTTTGTGGCTGTAGCTGCATTGATGATGACTAAGAAGATCCCAACTCTGCTTGCCCTGCCACTGATGGCCATTTTGATTTGTGTCATCGCAGGCGTTCCAATGTTTGGAAAAGATGGTGACGGAAAAGAAATTGGCTGGCTGACATCAGTATTTGAGGCTGGTACCGTTCGCATGGGCGCCGCAATCATGGCTGTTATTTTTGGTGCATGGTTGGGTCAGCTTATGAACAAAACTGGTGTTACTGAGACAATCATCAAGAAAAGTGCAGAGCTTGGTGGCGATAAGCCCCTGGTAATCACCTTGATTATGTCTATCGCAGTGGCTGTCCTCTTCACGACACTTTCTGGCTTGGGATCCATCATCATGGTTGGCTCAATCGTTCTGCCAATTTTGATTTCTGTTGGTGTTCCCGCAGCTAGTGCGGCATGTATCTTCTTGATGTCCTTTACCACTGGTCTGGCACTCAATATTGCCAACTGGACAACTTTCGCTAAGCTCTTCAACCTAGACATTGCTCAGGTTCAGGGTTTTGAGGTTTATCTGGCTGTTGCAACTGGTATTGCAACTTTGATCATGATTGTTGTTGAGTTCAAGCGTAACGGCATTAAGTTTGCCTTCAGCGCTCCAGTTGCTGAGCAGAGCAACTCCAAGCAGCTCACCGGCGTTGCTGGTGGTCTTGCAATGCTGACTCCACTGATTCCTATTGTGCTTGTTGCTTTCTTGAAGGTTCCTGTTACCCCAGCATTCACCGTTGGTATTCTGTGGTGCCTGCTGTTCACCTCTAAGAGCTTTAGCAAGGCAATGAACCTTCTTGCAAAGACTTGCTATGACGGCGTAACCGACGCTGGTCCTGCAATTATCCTGATGGTTGGCATTGGTATCCTTTACCTTGCAGTTACCAACCCAACGGTTAAGGCAGTCCTTAACCCATTCCTGCTGGGCATCATGCCACAGAACCTTGTTGCATACATCATCTTCTTTGCGGTCCTCTCGCCATTGGCTCTGTATCGTGGACCTATGAACATGTTTGGTCTTGGTTCTGGTATCGCAGCTCTTATCATTGGCCTGAACACCTTGAATCCTCTTGCAGTCATGGGTGCATTCCTGTCTGCAGAGCGCATCCAGGCTGGTGGCGACCCAACCAACACTCAGAACGTTTGGACTGCAAACTTCTGCGAGGTTGACGTCAACACCGTTACTCGTAAGATGCTTCCTTACCTCTGGGCAGTTTCCATCGTTGGTGTAATTCTGTCTGGTGTTCTGTACTTCTAAGTTCTGACCTTGGGGCGAGAAGACCCTCTTGTTGTGGTCTTCTCGCCTCGTTTTATCTTTGCAGCTGATAGATTGCTGTAAATCGAGGAGGAAACGTGAAAGTTCGTATTGGAATCGACGTTGGCGGAACATTTACTGATGCTGTTGCCATCGACAATGATACGTACGAAATTATCGGCACGGTTAAAACACCTACTACGCACACCGCTGAAGCAGGTGTTGCAGCAGGTATTGTGCAGGTGCTTCATGGTGTTATGGAGCAGCACAACATTAAGCCTGAAGATGTTGTCTTTATTGCTCACGGTACTACTCAAGCAACAAACGCCCTGCTTGAGGGTGATGTTGCACAGGTTGGTATCGTAACGCTTGGCAGCGGCCTTCAGGGAGCTAAGAGTAAAAGTGATACTAACGTTGGCGATATTGAACTTGCTGCCGGTAAATTCCTGCGTACCAAAAATGCTTTTGTAGACACATCCTCCGACGTAGAAGCTGGTATTAAGAGCGCAATTGAACAGCTTTTCTCGGAAGGTTCAACTTCTTATGTTGCTGCTGAGGCATTTAGCGTAGACGATCCAACTAACGAAAATGCCGTTATTGCAGAGTGCGCTGAGAGAGAAGTTCCTGCTACGGCTACAAACGACATTTCCAAGCTTTATGGCCTGGCTATTCGTACTCGTACAGCCGTTGTTAATGCTTCCATCATGCCTAAGATGCTTGAAGCCGCAAACATGACCGACAAGAGTATTCGTGAGGCCGGTATTGAGTCACCGCTTATGGTTATGCGTTGCGATGGTGGTGTCATGACCGTTGACGAGGTCCGTCATCGCCCCATCCTAACCATTCTTTCTGGTCCTGCAGCAGGCGTAGCTGGTGCTTTGATGTACGAGAAGCTCACTGATGGCTTGTTCTTTGAGGTTGGTGGTACTTCTACCGATATTTCTTGCGTTAAAGACGGCAAGGTTATGGTCAAGTATGCAGAAGTTGGCGGCCACAAGACGTACCTCTCGTCATTGGACGTTAGAACCGTTGGTATTGGCGGCGGCTCTATGGTGCAGATTTCTGATGGCAAAGCTGTTGACGTGGGACCTCGTTCTGCTCACATTGCCAACCTGGATTACGAGGTTTACACCGACGCAGAAAAGATTGTGAACCCTCGTCTAGTTGCTGTTCGTCCTATGGATGGAGACCCTGAATACGCAGCTATTGAGTGTGATGGCGGTCTTCGCGTCTGTTTGACCATGGCTGGCGCTGCAAATATTGCAGGTTTTGTTCCCGAGGGTGATTATGCGCGCGGTTCTGTTGAAGCTGCTCGTGCGGCATGGGCTCCTCTTGCAGAGAATATGGGCATGAGCGTTGAAGAAGCAGCAGCTCAGGTTCTTGCATTCGCCGCAAAGAAGAACGGCGCTGTGGCAGAACAGCTTATGAAAGACTATGGCATGGATCCTCGCACAACCGTTTACGTTGGCGGTGGCGGCGGAGCTTCTACGGTAGTGCCACATTTGGCAAAGACCATGGGCCACTCGTTCCGCATTGCTAAGAATGCCCCTGTTATCTCCACCATTGGTGTTGCTCTTGCAATGGTTCGCGACATGGTTGAGCGCAGCGTTACCAACCCAACCGACGATGACATTGTCAGTGTCAGGCGTGAGGCAGAAGCTCGTGCTATTAAGATGGGTGCAGCTCCTGGAACTGTTGAGGTTACTGTTGAGGTTGATACCCAGCGCCACGTTGTCCGCGCGATTGCTGTTGGTGCCACTGAGCTGCGTAGTAAAGATGTTAACGCCACACGTCTGAGTGCAGACGAGCTTAAAAAACTTGTAGTAGAGAACCTTGGTGAGGGTGCAGATAACGTTTCCGAGGTTGCTCACTCTTCTGAGCTCTTTGCTTACACTGCAACTACTACAGAAAAGAAGCTCTTTGGTCTTCTCACCAAAAAGCGCACGGCACTTCGTCTTATTGATTTTGAGGGCGTAATAAGGTTGCAGCGTCCAAACGCTGAGGTACTTCAAGAGACCATTAGCTCTTGGCGCAAGGGTGTAACAGACCTGGTAGAGGACTTGACCGTATATAACGACGGTGGTGCCAATCTGCCAAACGTCTATGTGGTAGTTGGTAAGCGAATCATCGACTTGTCTGGTATGACTTCACTTGAGCAGATCTTGAGCCTCGCAGCAGTGGAGCTGGGCGGCTACCCATCTGACGAGCCTGTTATCATTGCTGCTACGCTTCGTTTGGGCGATTAAACTCACATGCAGAACGCAGATGACACTTTGGCGAGAAAATCGGTGAACCTTGAAGCGGAGTCTATTTCTGACTCTGCTTCACGGTTTCCGTTCCCAACTCGCGAGCTTGCGCGTAAAGAGCTCTTGTGGGATCGCTCCGTTGCTCGTATTCCTGAAGAGGATAAAGAGCGCGTGATTGATTTAGCTTGGTCAAAAGGTGAGTCTGCTGCGCATATGGTGTTTGAAGAATCAAACGGTCAAAGTGACTTTTTTCAGATCTGCAAAGACACAGGTTTGACTATTATCAAAAAAGATATTGATTGCGTGTATGGTAACCAGCGCTACTTCAGTGATTATGTTTCTGGCACAAAAGAAATCACGCTCTATGAGCAGTCGTGTGCGCTATGGGCAAAGCAAAATCAACTTGAGCTGCATGATGCCCAAAATCTTATTTTGATGCATGAGTTTTTTCACGTGTTAGAGACAACTCGTCTTGGATTAACCAGCAAAGAATATCTTGTTCCGCTGTGTACCATTGGCCCTTTTAAAATGGGAAAGACGGGCATTCATGCTCTGTCTGAAATTGCGGCGCATGCATTTACCAATACCTACTACGGCTTACTAC
>JABZHE010000210.1:0-1713 GCA_015259025.1 Atopobium sp.
GATCAAATTAGAGACGGCATTGCCGAGCTTGGACTTTTGATTGAAGATACCGCCGCTGGCGCTCGACTTAAGCGTAAGGCAGACTAATTATGGCAAGAAATCAGCGTTCTACCTCTAAAAATACACGCTCCGAGGGTGCTGCAGGACGCGGCGGCGCAGGTCGCGGCGGAGCTGCAGGTCGTGGTGGAGCTGCTGGTCGCGGTGGCTCGGGGCGCGACGGCTCCGCAGGTCGCGGCTCCAAGAAGGCTGCCGACTGGGGCGGTTATTTTGGCGCCAAGAATGGTCAGGGCTCAAAGGGTGGCCGCTCTGCACAAGGCGCACACGCAGCTCAGGGCACTCGTGGGCAGCGAAGCGCTGGCGGACAGCGAGGTGCTGGCTCTGGACGTCCCGGCAACAAGAAGCCTGCAACTGATCTTATCGAGGGTCGTCGCGCAGTAGCTGAGGCGCTGACCGTAGGCATTCCTTTGAAGAACGCGCTGGTACAAGCTGCAAGCGGACAGAAGGACCAGGAGATTGAGGCTCTTGCACGCCAGCTTGAGCAGGAGGGCATTCCTGTCGAGCGTGTTGCAAAGCCAGTGCTTGACTCGCTTTCAAGTCACGGCGCTCACCAGGGGGTTATTGTCCGTACGCAGCCGTTTGCTTATGCTGATCTTTCTGAAATCATTCAGCGCGCCGGTTCTGAAAACGCGCTGGTTGTGGTCTTGGATCACGTCACCGACGAGGGAAACTTTGGCGCAATCGTAAGAAGTGCCGAGGTAGTTGGTGCAGCCGGCGTCGTTATTGCAAACGCTCGCGCCGCTCGAGTTGGCGTTGGAGCATACAAGACTTCCGCTGGAGCCGTGCTTCACCTGCCAATCGCTCAGGTTTCTAATTTGCCACGCGCTCTTGAAGAGCTCAAAGCCGCAGGTTTTTGGACATGTGGTTCCACCGAGCACGCTACTCAGTCCGTGTGGGAGGCTCCTATGGGAGGCCGCCTTGCACTTGTTATGGGTTCTGAAGGTTCAGGAATTTCTCGCCTTATGCTCGAGAAGTGCGATTTTACGTGCAAGCTTCCTCAGTTTGGCCAGGTAGAGTCCCTGAACGTTGCTCAGGCAACGACGGTCATGTGCTACGAGTGGCTCCGCAGGACTCAGGAAGCGTAAGCCCAGGAAGCCCAGGAAGCGTAAGGTATGGCTCAGAAAAAATCGCTGCTTGTAGTCGATGGCTATAACGTCATGTTGGCAACTCCTCGCTATGAGGCGTTGCTGGATGAGCGTGGCTCTTCTGCACAAGAAACCGCTGCTGAGAGAGCCTATCACCTCAACACCGATCCGTTTTATCGCGCCCGTTTGGCGCTCATTTCTGACGTTGCCACGTTTGCGCAGGGCACTTACGAGGCCGTTATTGTGTTCGACGGAAAGGGAAATGTAAACGACGAGCGCCCGGAGCGCACCCACGCTGGCGTGCAGCTGGTCTTCTCCGAGACTGGGGAGTCCGCGGATAGCGTTATTGAGCGCCTGGTCACGGACGCTCGAGAGGCTGGTCGCAAGGTATTTTTGGTCACGTCGGACAGGGACATTCGTGCCACAGCCGGCTTTGGCCCCGGCGAGGTCACGCGTATTGCAAGCGCATCACTGGTCCACGAGATTTCCCAAGCAGATAACGTTGTCGAAGAGATGCGTCGCGATCAGGTCAGTACGCGCATGACGCTTGAAGACCGCATTTCTCCAGAAC
>JABZHE010000211.1:0-1710 GCA_015259025.1 Atopobium sp.
CTCCAATAAAAAACAGTATTTAACTGCTAAAATCCATACCATTTAATTGTGCTGCTCATTAAAAAACAAGTCAAGACTTTAATCTTTTTATAATCTCTTTATAGTAAGAATTGTCCTTCTCCCGCGGTCTAAACTGGGTGAACCGACAAGTTTTTTCAGGGAGCCTAATCTCGTGTTCAGTACAGGCATCCTTCGTTGTTAAGGAAGCTGGAACGCCCGAGCGCGGCGCCCACCTTATGAAGGTGGGTTCATAGATGACTGCGGGGAAGGATATTTTTATGCCGCGACAACCCGCGCGGAGCGCTTCGTCGGTCACGGAGTGCCTCGTCGGCCCGAGGCAGCGTCTTGCCGGCCCGCGCGCCACTTCATTCTGCCCGCATAATCATTGACATACCTGCCCCTGATTGCCACAATAAGTACCGCAACGGGGATATAGCTCAGTTGGGAGAGCGCTGCCTTCGCAAGGCAGAGGCCGAGGGTTCGAATCCCTTTATCTCCACCATGACTTTGACGCGCGCAGAGACCCTGCGCGTTTTTTATACCACCATCTGCCTGGGCAGATACGACGGGAGGCGAGAAACCCTTGGGTAGTGCACCATCACCTAATACCCTTACGTTCTGCCTACGACGTCTGTGAACTCTGCCCAAGGCGTTGCCATGCTCAAAGAAACGCTGGTAAAGCGGGCCTTTGCGGCGCTTCAAGCACCATTCGTGTAGCTCGTTCGGCACTGCACTTCTGGGAGGAGCCTCCCATTTCTAGTGAGGCCGGGTCAGGTGCCATCTTTTTCACAGGTTGCCCACTCAGATGCGTATTCTGCCAGAATCATCAGATCTCGCAAGAAGGTTTTGGCAAGCCAGTCACAACTGAGCGACTTGCCCAGATGATGCTTGAACTGCAAGCTCAGGGCGCACTTAACATTAACCTTGTGACTCCATTGCACTTCTCGCCACACATTATTGAGGCGGTAACGCTGGCAAAAGAGGCGGGGCTCACGCTCCCGATTGTGTGCAATACCTCGGGATATGAGCTGCCAGAGGTGGTGCAGAAAGTCTCGAACGTCATTGATATTTGGCTGACGGACGTCAAATATGCTGATCCTCAGCTGGCAAAAGAACTCTCGTACGCGGCGGATTATCCAGAGATGTCCATGGCCGCGCTTGAAGTTATGTATGACTCAGTGATGAGTCGCGGCGGTCGCAAACTTGACGATGACGGACGCATGCTGCAGGGCATTATTGTGCGTCACCTGGTCATGCCTACGCACGCGGACGATTCCTGTGAGGTGCTCAACCGCGTCTGGAATCTTTGTCATAATGATGTAGACGTATCAATCATGAATCAGTATACGCCCAACGAGCGCATGCGTGCGGCTGGCGGTCCGCTTTCTGGAACGCTTTCTGACGAGGAGTACGAGTTGGTGCTCTGTCATGCGGATGACCTGGGCTTTGAGAACCTGTGGTGGCAGGAGGGCGGAACCGTCTCCGAGAGTTTTGTGCCAGCCTTTGACGCAACAGGCGTTGAGGGTCCCGCGCTCAAGCTTCGCATGGCACACGGAGATGCCGCCAACGACGCCACCACAAGCATCCCCGATACACCAACCGAGGAGTAACCATGTCTGCCGAGAAACCCGAAGAGGTCCAAACCAACCCAGCGCCACAGGCGGCCGCGCTCACGGACGCGGAGCGCGCTGAGCTTGAAGCCCTTCGCGC
>JABZHE010000212.1:0-1671 GCA_015259025.1 Atopobium sp.
GCCTCCCACTCAGCGCCAAGGTCAATGGCAACACGAATCTGGTTGTTCTTGGTTTGTGCCACCGTAACAAAAGGCTGTGGAAGCAGCGCAATTCCCTCTGGATCTTGAGCTAGAGCAGCAACACACTCGGTATGCTCGCTCTTCCACTCTACCTGGACGTCCTCACCAAGTGTCATGCCATTTTTGCTCAACAGGTAGGACAATGTGTACTCTGGAACAGCACCCTTACCAGAAGCGTAGAGCGTCTTTCCCTTGAGGTCAGTAAGCTTAGAGATAGCGCTCCCTGTCTCAACAATGTAGAGAACATTCAGCACGTTGAGGCAAGCTACCTTATAGGCGCCCTTAGTCTTATTGAACAGCGTAGCTGCAAGGTTTGCAGGAATAGACGCAACGTCAACATCGCCCTGGGCAATCTTAGCAACTACCTGATCAGGAGCATCCAAAATCTCAAACGAGTAGTTGTTATCGGTGATGTTTTGTGCCTCAACCTCGCTCATGAACTTAACCAAGCCCATGGCAGTAGGTCCTTTGAGCGTTGCAACTTTTACCGCAACGGGATCAGATTTCTTAGCCTCATCTTTTGTGGTGTCCTGAGACTTCTCTTGGTCTGTTCCCTTGCAGCCAAACAGCGCTGTAGCTGGAATAAGACCTGCAAGCTTAAGGAACGAACGTCTATCCATGAATCACTCCTGACTCGAAAAGTTAACTAAGGCTACCTTATCACGTCTGCGGCAAAATTCACACGATATACAGCATATCTTACAAACTATTTGATACATCTAGGAGAAACAGACGCACCAATGGCGAGAAAAACTAGTTCTTCTCGCCATATCCAAGGACGTACGCACGGCACAGGTTCTCGGTGCCGATAATTGCATCGATGTGGCAGCGCTCGCGACCGTGAGTGTTGAGACATGCTGGACCAAATGCGCCGCTCTTAAGATCGTTGCCGGAGAAATATGCAGCGTTAGCATCAGTTGAGAAGTGGAAGGCAACCTGCTGGTTCCACTTTTCTGGCTCAACAACCTCCTGCGCACACGCAATAAGTTTGTTGGAAACTTCCCAATCGTAAGGCGAGCGAATATCAGAAACAATGATGCCTACGTGGTGCTCGTTTGAATTGTAGTCAGGGCCAATAAGGGTAATGTCCAGCGATACGTACTCATCCACCTCAACAGGCAAGAATGCGCCGCCGTGACCAATCTCCTCGTACATTGGGAATGCGAACAAGGTGTTATAGAGGGGTTTCTCGCCAGATTGCGCCAGCCAACGGAGTGTATGAAGCTGTGCGGCAACACAAGCCTTATCGTCGATAAAGCGAGAAACCATATAGCCGTTGTCATACATCTCAAAGTGAGGATCAATGGCAACAACTGCACCCTCAGAGACGCCCAGCGCACGAGCTTCCTCAGGGGAAGAAACGTCAGCGATAAGCGAGATGGACATGTTGTCCTCGTTGCGCTCCATGGTTCGAGCGTCTTCAAAGACGTGAACGGAGTGGTGATTGCAGATTACCTGGCCGTCAACAACGGAGCCATCTCTGCAGACAACATGGCAGGTCTCGCCCTCAATACTGTGGTAGTTGATGCCGCCCAGCTGGCGAACGCGCAGTGTGCCGTCTGAATTGAAGCCGCGAACAATCAGGCCAATGGTGTCAAGGTGAGCATTAAC
>JABZHE010000213.1:0-1644 GCA_015259025.1 Atopobium sp.
ATTCCTTGAGCCAACTTTTCTATTGCCTGCGGCTGATCACCTGCTGGTTCAAAAGGAGATACTACCTGGAGCTTCTCTTCTCCTGCTTCACGACCAAATCGACGCAGTTCAGCACCTATATATTCTTTATGTTGATCTTCAGCATGAGATGTGTCCATAAGATTCTCCTTTTCTTGTGAATGTAGTATACCCCACTTCCCAAAACTGAAACACTTGTTCTATACTTTTTATAAATTGCAGTATAGTTTCAAAGTGTGACGGGTAATAAATAAATTACCTATATGCGCTAAACTAGCACCTAAATAAACAAGTTACATCAGATAAAGGAGATACCTTGGGCGTCTCAGATCTTTTCTCGCTAAATAAAGCTTCAAAGCAATCTCAGGGTTCTACCCTAGAGAACATTTTGCTGCGCTCAAATAATGTCATCGCCTCTCTTAAAGACCTTGTTGCAAACAATCAGATTACAGAGACAGGTCTTCAGGAGATGCTGACGCGCTCTAAAAATCTCGAGAATACCAATCTGCCCAAGGGTGATGTTCATAAGCTTGATAGAACGGGCCGTTGGTGGTTCAACGCTAACACGATGGAGTGCGCGCCAGAAGAGTACGATGCTTTTATTGCAACTGAGGCTATCCTCAACATTTCACAAGATGTTGAAGAGCTAAAGAATACGCATGCTTCTGAGACAGATCTTCAGCTTGTTCGTACTACCCTCTCGCAGGTAGCAAGTCTCATGCCCAAGTCAGCTTCTCTTTCTGAGCAAGTTGCTCCTTTTAGCGGTAACGCTGATGGCAGCTCAGACTGGATGAAGCGTCTTTGGTTTGCCAACTATGTTGAGAACACGCCATTCCCTTTTAGGATGGTATACAACTTCTCTTACAATCCACAACTTGATATTTTGTTATTCGAGTTCTTTGTAGCTCGTCCTCGCTGCTTTAGCTTCTTATCTGCAGAAAAGTCAGAGCAAATTGCGGCAGCACGCGCTTACGCACTACGCGCTTCTCTTTGCGTGGCTCGTATGGCACTTCAGAGCTGCAAAATCTCTCGCGTCTGCATCAATGGCAGCTTGCGCGGAGAAGAGCGTATTGTCCTATCTATGGACTTAAACGAGGCTGCACTTGCTCGCCTCTTGCCTACTGCAGCAAACACTCAAATTGACGGCAATAGCTTCCCACAAGATCCAGCACTCAGGGTTTCTTTTGACTCTGAAGGTTGGTTTAGCGAGGTTGAGCCTTTTATGAAGCAAACGGACGAGTGGGTTTCTCCTCGTAGCTTCTTTGAGATGCCAGATTTATCTGATCGTCCTTGTTCACCAACAGTTACCGCAGTTTGTGGAGCTCAAAAGGTAAGCGATCTTGGCTACTCTGAGGCATCCCGCCGTATTAGGCTTTGGAATACTACTCTCAACAACATTCCAAAAGATTCTTCTACCGCGGATGCAGTTGGAAAATTTGAAGAAGCAAAAGCTTCAACTTCTGATATTTACGCCATTGAAGGCTTTGATAGAGTCATCCATGGCCTGGTCGAAGGCACTATTGATTTCTCAGACAGAAGGTCTATGGCCGAGAAATTCCTCTTTGGTTCGCCTTTGCAAAAAACGCTTCAATCCATAAATAACATCATGGATGGAGAGCCAGATCC
>JABZHE010000214.1:0-1644 GCA_015259025.1 Atopobium sp.
CCATTAATCGTCTCATTGAGGCTGGCGTAGACGGCTTGTTCTTCCTCGGCTCTTCTGGTGAGGTTGTTTTTGCAACTGATGAGCGTCGCGATCAAATTGTGTTCGAGGCTGTGCGCATTGTTGATCATCGCGTTCCGGTTCTTGTGGGCATCATTGATACCGAGACCGAGCGCGTCCTTGAGCACGGTCGCCGTGCCCTCGCACTGGGTGCAGATGCTCTTGTAGCAACCGCTCCTTTCTACGCACTTGGCGGCCCAGCTGATGTTGAGGAGCATTTCCGCATCCTTCACCAGGAGCTGGATGCACCTCTGTTTGCGTATGACATTCCTGTCTGCGTTCACACTAAACTTCCTTGGAAGATGCTTGCTCGTCTTGGCGCAGAGGGTGTTCTTGCAGGCGTTAAGGACTCTTCTGGCGATGACGTCTCTTTCAGGTATCTTGTTCAGGAGAACGAGAAGAACGGTCACCCTCTGACCCTTCTGACCGGCCATGAGATTGTTGTTGACGGCGCCCTTCTTTCTGGTGCAGACGGTTCTGTTCCTGGTCTTGCTAACGTTGAGCCAGAAGGTTACGTCCGTATGTGGAAGGCAGCTCAGGAAGGTAACTGGGCAGAGGTCAAGCGTGAGCAGGACCGACTCAATGAGATTTCCCACATCTTTGATGTCACTTCAGGCGTTCAGGGCTATGGTGCTGGCGTTGGCGCATTCAAGTGCGCACTTAACCTCATGGGCATTTTTGATTCAGACCAGATGCCTCGCCCTGTTAAGCCACTTGATGGCCAGAACCGTGAGGCAATCAAGCAGGTTCTTATTGCAAACGGCCTTCTCTAAACAAGAGGGGACACCATGGACTCTAAGTTTGTTTCTCCAACACATGTTTGCGCCGTTGATATTGGCGGCACAAAAATTGCCTGTGGCATAGTCACCCTTAACGGCACTGACGTTCCAAACGTCCAGTCCGTAAAGAAGGTCCCAACTAACGCAAAAGAGGGTGGCAAGCAGGTTCTTGCCACCGTTCTCCAGGCAATTAGAGAGGCACTTGCTCGCGCAGAAGAGCTGGGCCTTACTATCTCTGGCGTGGGTATTTCTTCTGCTGGTGTTGTTGACCCTCGTACGGGCGACATCACCTATGCAAATGAGCTTATGCCCGGCTGGGGTGGAACCGCTCTTGGCTCTGCAGTTACCAGTGAGTTTGGCCTTCCGTGCAGCGTTCTTAATGACGTTCATGCTCACGCTCTGGGCGAGGCTCGCCACGGTGCTGGTCACGGCAAAGATAGCGTTCTTACCGTAGCAGTTGGCACGGGCATTGGTGGCGCCTTTGTGAACCACGGCATCTTGATGCTGGGTGCTCACGACGAGGCTGGTCACATTGGTCACGTTGCAACTCCAGCAGCTGCAGGCGTTGACTGCCCTTGTGGTGGAACTTCTCACCTTGAGCCTGTTTCCGCAGGTCCTGGCATTATCCGCGAGTATGTCCGTCTTGGAGGCTCCGACACGCTTGAAGACGGTTCTGCTCTTGATGGCGCAGAGATTGACCGTAGGGCTCTTGCTGGCGAGAAGATCGCTCAAGCTGCAGAGGAGCGCTCGGGCCGTGCGCTTGGTGAGGTTTTGGGCAGCATGTGCAATATGCTTGACCCTTCTGTCA
>JABZHE010000215.1:0-1644 GCA_015259025.1 Atopobium sp.
GCCATCAACGTAGGTTGTGTGCTCTGGAATGACATCGGTGATGGTGACATCGCGAGCAGTGTTGGTGGTGTTGGTGTAAGTTACGGAGTACGTGAGCACCTGACCAGCAGTTACCTTGTTGCCGTCGATGGAGTTACCCTGACCGTCCAGGACATCCTTCTTTGGCTGAGGCAGAACTACCCAAACGCCAATGAAGTGAGCGTTTTTGTGGTCAATGACCTCGGAATCGTGATCGTAACCGATAAACACCCACGTTCCATCTGGAGTTTCCACGCGAGTAACGCCACCAAGGGGCTGATCAGGGGTAACGGTGGTACCGTTAGGAATTCTAGTCTGCTTGCCAGGAAGCAAATCCAGGACCTCCTGAGGAAGCTCTCTGTTAGGAGTGCCGCTTACAAACTCGTGGGTCTTCTCGTACAGAAGCTCAGTGGTTACCTTGTTGGAGTGAGCAACGTTTCCGTCGACAACCTGTGTAAGCTCGTTATCAATGTTGGAGCCGTCTGTCTCTACCTTGCTGTTGGTAACAGTCTTGTAGGTAATAACAAACTTCTTGCCGCCATTTGCCTTGGTGAGCAGGTGATCCTTGATGTTGACCGTAACCTTCTGGCCGTCAACAGCAACGGTATAGTCAGTGCCTTCGGTCAGGGTCTGACCGTCAAAGCTTACGGTGAGACTCTGGAAATCAAGGCGCTCGTCAAAGGTGTCAACCATGCTCATCGACTTAATCTTGCCGATGGTATCAATGCCCTGCCTTGGCAGCGTAAAGGTGCCGGTATACGTAATGGTTTCTCCAGCCTTAGCAGGAGCCTGCTCAGGATCAACTGCCTTTACAGGAGCTGGAGTAATTGCTTCAGTGTACACACCAAAAAGGCTGCCGCTGGTAGCTGCGCTGGTAGACTCAAACGTCATGCTGTTTGACTTGGACTTAACAGCAAAACCTGCAAGGTTCTTCTCCTGATCGGGACCAGAGGTACCACGAACAGGATTCCAGGTAATATTGTTGCCGCTTGTGCTCTCAACAAGAATGTTCCTGTTGTTCATAACAATGCTATCGATGGTGCTATTGGCGTTAATAAGCGAGAAGGTCTCGTTTGCGCCAGTATCACCGACAACGTCAATATCGCTTGGCTGCATAACAAGCTTGAGGTCACAAGGGGTGCCATCAGTGTACTTAAGCTCTACAGTCACGTTTGCGTTGATTGCATAAGACCTGAACATATCAGCAGTGTAGCTGGGGTGATTCACGTCGATGTAGTCCATAATCTGGAAGGACTTAATTCCCCAGTTCTCATCAACAGTCAGAAATGCAACATCGGTCTTATTGGGATTGTTGTAATCTGCGTTGGCATTCTTAAGAGTAAGATCCAGCGAGTTAATGGTGACATAAACGTCAACGGACTTGCCGTCAACAGTGCCAGCATTAGAGAACTTCAGCGAGAGAGGCTGAGCATACTGCTGGTTAGAGCCGTCCTTAGTTGGCTGAACAACAAAGGCAGTTGAAGGAAGATTGCCTGTATCAGAAGCAGGAATCTCTATGCGCTTAACGCCAGCTCCCTGCGAAAGAACAGTCATGTTGTCTCTGGTCAGCGTGAACTGGTAAATGTTGATCTGGGTAAGATCACTATCGTCTTTCTGGCGATCAAG
>JABZHE010000216.1:0-1637 GCA_015259025.1 Atopobium sp.
TAAATTTACTCAGACATGGCGTTAAAAACCGGCAAATAGCTCAGACTTGGTGAACTTTTCCGGCAAATTACTCAGACATGGCGAGAAAATCAGGCTCCACAAAAACGCCCATGAAACCACACCTGGATACAAAGCCACGTCACTAAAAGTCTGCCTGAAAAGTACAAAGAATCTGTGTTTGGGACACAGATTCTTTGAAGAAATCAGGCAGAATCCACCGATTCTTTTATGTTTTCAGGCAAAACCTACCGATTCTTTGCAGAACTCAGGCGCAGCTACGCGATCCAGAATCAGTTGAAACTTTATGCGCGACGAGATGCCTGATACTTCTCGAAAGCAGCCTTATATTTCTCTTCCTCTTTCTTGAAAATAGCATTGAAGACTAAGGTTGTAACCAGCAGAATGACCAGGTACAGTGCGGTAAATGACATCCATGCCTGTGCCATATTTGGAACCCATCCGCCAACGATCGCCATCGCCACAAGCGTTGGGAACAGGCAAACGTTGAAGCCAAGAAATCTCTGAAGGTAGCTAAGCTTGGTGATCAGAGGCTGGTAGTTGAACCAAATCTGCTGGTAAATGCCCGAAAGAGCGCCAGCGGCAATCAACGTGAGGAGCGTGATGTTATTTTGCCTGTCACCATAATTGATTGCCAGCGCAATGACGCCATACACAAGCGAGATGCCGGTGAAGCATATCGCGCCACCTGAAATACCTTTGCACATGATTTGACCTACTGTTTTATTGAGTCCCTCATCAAATTCTTGCTGAGTCTCTCGCTCAATTCCTTGCCAGTTTTGTGATTCGTTGCGTTCCATGATGTTCCCTTCTCTGGGATAAAACTGCTGTTAAAGTGTGGTTCGAGTGGTGTTTGGCGCTCGGCACCGGGAGCGATGCGCGAGAAAATCCGCTGGCCCTTACACAATTCCGATACGTCGTTTGATTTCCGCAGCGTACTTTCTTGAAGCAACAAGGGGTTTCTCGCCAAGCGACAGCAACATGCGGCCGGAACCTGCGGGTTTGATGCCCGTAACCTGATCCAAATTGACCAGTTCCTGTCGAGAAGTGCGCACAAACGCCGTGTCTTTGAGCGCGTCCTCGAGCTCGGTCAAGCGACTAGAACTTTCCAGAGTCTCCCCGTTTACCAGGTGAATCAGTGTCACACTGCCATCCGTCTGAATCCATGCAACATCCGCGAGAAGAACGACGCGCCTGTTGATGGTGCCGGGAACGTATCCAGTCATCTTTCCGTCAACCATCTGGAGCTGCCGGACAATTCCCGAAACGCGCGGGTCATCGGGGCCGCTCAAGATGGTCACTTCGATTTGCGCGCGACCCTTTTCTTCAACTACACGAATTTCCATTGCACTTCCAAACAACTTGCTTGACCAAACGTTTCGTTTCTTGCTGTAGCGGAACTATGTCCGCTTGTCTCCTTGCCTTAAGGCATCTTTAGAATAACGGTTGCATCTCTTATGTGGGATCTCGTGTCACTCAAATGCACTAACTGGCATGTGAAGTGCACTCTTTGCGCTTCGGGCGCCGTTCTTGCGCTTGAACGGCGCTTTGCGTGCGCCCGAGCTCGCATGTACGAACGCGTGTGCATGCGAACACATTCACGGTCCTACACAAAAAGC
>JABZHE010000217.1:0-1637 GCA_015259025.1 Atopobium sp.
GGCGCGCGGTTGCTATGGCTGCTGAGGCGCTTGATGGCTGGGATACCGAGATTGTGGAGACGCACCACAACCAGAAGGTTGATGCTCCGTCTGGCACAGCAAAGCTGCTGCTCGCAGCCATTGACCCAGAGGGAACTCGTCCTGTTGTTTCTGGCCGCGAGGGCTTTTGCGGAGCTCGTACCAAAGACGAGATTGGTGTGTTTGCCCTCAGAGGCGGCACAGTGGCCGGCACTCATGAGGTGCACTTCTTTGGACAGGATGAGGAAGTGTGTCTGACCCATCGCGCTACGTCTCGTCAGATTTTTGTCAACGGTGCCGTTGCGTGCGCTGAGAAATTACTTACAAAAGCTCCAGGTTTTTATACCTTTGAAGATTTGATTTTTGGATAAATGCACGTGCTGATCTTTGCGGGTCAGTGCCTGTTTGTTTAAGAAAGGACGCACATGGACGCCCAGGAAATTATTAACTACATTGCTACCTCAGAGAAGAAGACCCCTGTTAAACTCTACGTCAAAGAGCGCGAGGGTGCTTCTGTGTCTTACGGCTCTTCTCGCGTGTACGGCGAGGGCACTTCAAAGGTTGTCTTTGGCGATTGGTCTGAGCTCAAGAGCGTTGTTGAGCAGAACGCAGACGCCTTTGAGTATTTTGATATCGAGAATGACCGTCGAAACTCTGGCGTGCCTCTGCTTAACATGAAGGACGTAAACGCACGTATTGAGCCAGGCGCGTTGATTCGTGAGCGCGTTGAGATTGGTAACAACGCCGTCATTATGATGGGTGCCGTTATTAACATTGGCGCCGTTATTGGTGAGGGCACCATGATTGATATGGGCGCTGTTCTGGGTGGTCGTGCAACCGTTGGCAAGAATTGCCACATTGGCGCCGGCACCGTTCTTGCTGGCGTTGTTGAGCCTGCATCTGCTACGCCAGTTATTGTTGAGGATAATGTCCTTATTGGCGCAAATGCTGTGGTTATCGAGGGTATTCGCGTTGGAGAAGGTGCTGTTGTTGCAGCAGGTGCTGTGGTAGTTGAGGACGTTCCAGCAAACGCTGTGGTAGCGGGATGTCCTGCACGTGTGATAAAAATGAAGGACCAGAAAACAGAGGGCAAGACAGCGTTGGTTGATGCTCTCCGCACGTTGTAATCGAGGTTACATGCCAGACGGCTCCAAAAAAGCACAGGGTTTTACCACCAACATTTCCTGCGTACACACAGAAAATTGGGCAGAGAAAAAAGAAGATTCTTGGTTTACCTACGAACTTCTCGCTGAAGATCCTAAGACGCATGCGCGTGCTGGTATCTTCCACACGCCTCACGGTGATATTCCAACGCCTATTTTTATGCCGGTTGGTACTAAGGCAACTGTTAAAGGTTTGATGACCGATACCGTCCGTGACCTTGGTGCCAAGATTATTCTGGCAAATACGTATCATCTATCTCAACGCCCCGGTGATGAGTTGGTGGCGCAGATGGGTGGCGTGCATGACTTTATGCAGTGGCATGGACCTATCCTGACGGATTCCGGCGGATTTCAGGTCTTCAGTCACGAGGAGTTCATGAAGCTCTCTGACGAGGGCGTTAAATTCCGCGCGGTTGATTACGACGGTGCTTGGTCATACTGGACGCCAGAAACTAA
>JABZHE010000218.1:0-1633 GCA_015259025.1 Atopobium sp.
GGCGAGCTCACTGCTGCTATTCCAATTTCTGGTGGCATCATTGAGTACGTCGACAGGACATTCGGTCGCCCAATGGGCTTCTTTACCGGCTGGATGCTCCTTCTGGGTAACGCTCCACTGTGCCCTTGGGAGGCAATTGCTATTTCCACGCTTCTCACCGACCGTTTTGGTGCATTCCCTGTTCTTTCTTGGCTGAGGTCCGTTAAGCTTTACACCATTCTTGGTGCAGATGTTTACCTGTGGCCAACAGTTATCGCTCTTTGCTTTGCTATCCTGGTCATCTTCCTTAACTTCAAGGGCGCTGGCGCAGCAGCTAAGCTTTCGAGCTTCCTTACCAAGGCTTTGCTGACCGGTATGATTCTTGCAATGGTTATCTCCTTTGCAACCGGTTCTCCAAGCAACGGCCTCCCCGTCTTCTCCCAGGCAACTGAGGTTGCAGGTGGCGAGGGCACAAAGGCTACCAGCTTCTTTGGCGGTATCATTGCAGTACTTGTTATGACTCCATTCTTCTACGCTGGTTTCGACACCATTCCACAGCAGGCAGAAGAGGCTTCTGCTGACCTTGACTGGAAGAAGTTTGGTATCATCCCTGCACTTGCACTTATGGCATCTGGTATCTTCTATCTCATCTGCATCTATGCATTCGGAACCATGATTGACTGGCACGAGTTTGTTAAGTCTTCCGTTCCTGCACTTGCAGTTCTCGAGCGCATCAACCTGTTCTTCTACATTGCAATGCTCATCATTGCAACGCTTGGACCTCTGGGCCCAATGAACTCCTTCTTTGGTGCTTCTACTCGTCTGATGCTTGCTCTTGGTCGTAAGAAGATGCTCCCTGAGTCCTTCGCAAAGCTTGACCCTAAGTCCGGCGCACCTCTGACCGCAAACATGTTCATGGCTGGCCTGACCCTTGTTGGTCCATTCCTTGGCCGCAACATGCTTGTTCCTCTGACCAACGTTGCTTCTCTCGGCTTCATCTTTGCATGCACCATGGCTGGCGTTGCCTGCCTGCGCCTGCGTCAGACCGAGCCAGACCTGCCTCGTCCTTACAAGGTCAACGGTGGAATCGCAGGTATCCTTGCTGCAATTCTTGCTGGCAGCATCATCATCGGTCTGATGGTTGTTCCTTTCAGTCCTGCAGCACTGAAGCCAGTTGAGTGGATCATCACCATTTCTTGGATTGTCATTGGTATGGCCATCTTCATGATCTTTGGTCGTCAGTCTGAGAAGGCAGCAGCATAAGTTGCTTGCAAGCTCTAAAGGTTTCATCGGTACGTTGAACTAAGCACGTTATTTGTTTCTTTAGTTTGGATTTTTTGCGCCCAAAAAGGGTGGGCGCAAAAAGATAGTATGTATCATTTACTAGAGGGGGAAAGAAATGAGTAAGATTGCTTTTGTAGGCGGAAAGCTCGTTGACGGCACTGGCGCCGCTCCTGTTGAGGATTCTCTTGTCCTCGTAGACGACAAGAAGATCGCTTATGCTGGTCCTCGCACTGAGGTTCCAGAGGGCTATGAGGTCCGTGACATCCAGGGCCGCACCATTATGCCAGGTCTTATCGATACCCACCTGCACTTCTCCGGCAACCTGACCGACAACGATAACGACTGGGTTATCGAGTCCGTTGCTCAGAAG
>JABZHE010000219.1:0-1627 GCA_015259025.1 Atopobium sp.
CTCCTAACATTGGTGGACCCTCGGCTGAAGAGATTGCTGCTCAGAAGGAAGCAGAAGAGAAGAAGGCTGCGCGCGCTCCGTTTGTGGGCGTTTGGGAAGCAAAGTCTATTAGTGATCCTAGCCAGGGAGATATTCCCGAGAGTGTTTACCCAACGGCAGTAGAATCCATGAAGTCAATTTATGGCTATGACTTTGCTGATGACGGCACGGGTAATTTTATCCGTTTTGGCGCTCAGAAGCCTTTTACCTGGTCTGTTGATGCTGATGGTAAGCTCACTATCACCCTTGCAGGCAATGCTGGAAGTTACACGGCAACCGTTGATTCCTCGGGCCAGATGACCATTGAGGGTTCTGACGGTTCCAAGGCAGTATTGAAGCAAATCACTAAAACCTCAGGTGACTTCTCCAGCCTTAAGTACAAGCCGTTTGATGCAATGGCAGACAAAGGCACCATTGCGTATAACTTCTCTTCTACTAAAGGCGAATACAAGATGCGCTTTAAGCTGAAGACCGAGGTTGACAAGGTTCTTATCGATAATGACGATCTTTATGTCAGGTATGTTGGTATCGCTAAATCCCCAGATGGTTACTCTGAAGGCTACGTCTTTGAGATCATCAATAGATCTGAAAACTGGGTAAATTGCACCTTTAAGTTAGATAATTCTGAGAATTCCGTATGGGCTAACGATTCCAACTATCTTGAGAGCGGCGAGAGGGTCTTTGCATTTGTTATTAACGATTCTTATCAGAAAAAACCTCTTGCTGATCAGACTGAGGTAAATGCAGTTGTTGAGTACTACCACATCAAAGGCGGTAAGAGTATGGAAGACACTAAGTCAGAAAATGTTGACCTGATTATTTCTCAGAAGAAGTAAGTGGACTGCCGTAATGCGCCAAGTATATACACATAAAACATTTACGTGTTAAACGTGGAATACAGAGACGTCACCTGTACAATGGGTGGCGTCTATTCTTTTACTGACTGCTCTTTTAAACTCAAGAAAGAAGCGTGACCAAACATGAAGAAAGCTTTGATTTCGATTGATTACACCTATGATTTTGTAGCAGATGACGGAAAGCTGACAGCAGGTGCGCCAGCTCAGGCTATTTCAGATGCTATTTATGAGGCAACAAAGTGCGCTTTTGATCGTGGCGATTATATTTTCTTTGCTATTGATGCTCACAACCCAGATGATAACTTCCATCCAGAGACCAAGCTTTTCCCACCTCACAACATTATTGGAACAAGTGGTAGAGACCTATTTGGTCCTCTGAATGATTTCTATCAGCAGCATAAAGACGATAGCCATGTGTTCTGGATGGACAAGCGTCACTACTCGTCCTTCTCGGGAACTGATCTTGATATTCGTCTGAGGGAGCGCGGCATTAACACGGTTATCCTGACTGGTGTTCTTACCGACATCTGCGTGCTGCACACAGCGGTGGACGCTTACAACCTGGGTTATCACATTGAGGTTGTTGAGCCAGCAGTTGCATCGTTGACACCAGAGAATCATCAGTTTGCGCTTGCGCATTTCAAAAATACCCTTGGTGCAACATTGGTTGATGCAGAGCTTAATGAGATTGAGAACGCGTAATGACGCCAGAAGAACGCGCAGTTACATGG
>JABZHE010000021.1:0-9386 GCA_015259025.1 Atopobium sp.
CTACGCGATGCTACAAATGAACGACTTGTGGCCATGAATCCCCCAATAGAACTCAAACTGCTGACAAACCTACGAAAATAGTTGCAAACTTTTCAAGCAACACGCCTGGCGAGAAACCCGACTACTTGCAAATAGTTCGCGAGAAGATCGTAGAAAGATCGCGAGAAGTACGTGCAAAAGAACAGTTTGCTGTGACGTGATGACGCCATTTCTACAGTTAAAAGCCTTATATTCCTGAACACTATATAAGACATTTAACTAATTCAGTTCCGTGAAAAACATCGTACAAATTGATAGCACCTTTTGAACGGTCTCTGAACAATTGTGTAGATACATTTCAACGAATCTCAGTGTATCTTACCTTATCCTATGAACGTTTTGAATACTTAAACGGATATTATTTAACGGTCAACGGTTTTTATGACGTAAATCTCTAAAGTGAGCATAGATAAGTATTGCTTAACTTCCAACTTTAGCTATACTAACATTATCGATTCGATTGGTAAAACGTTCTAAACGTTCAACAAATAGGGAAATTTGTTATACGGCAAGTCAAATGTCATATAAATTATTTATCTAATTGTTGAAGCGTTCAGAAGATTCAAGTTTTTGTCATTAAGCGATGTGTTCTTGTGTGGTCTTGCTATAGTCCAACACAAGGAAAGATTCACAGTAGGCTACTGGAGAGGAGTGAATCGCATGCTACTTCGCGATATCTACGAGCAGAATCACTATGCTTTCGTGAAGACTCCCATGACATGGGAAGAGTCTATTAGAGAGTGCTGCAAACCACTGGAGGCTGATGGAACTGTCAATTCAGAGTATGCAGACGACATTATTGAGTGCGTAAAGAAGTTTGGTCCCTACATTGTCATCGTTCCAAACGTCGCAATGCCACACTCCACTGCTCGCATTGGCTCTAATGGAAAGACTGCTATTGGCTTTATGCACTCTGATGTTCCTGTCAATTTTGAGGATGGCGACGATGAGAAGCAGGTTAAGACCTTCTTTACTCTGAGCGCAACCGATCAGGAAGCACACCTTAAGAATATGCAGATGCTCGTTCAGGTTCTTATGAACGAGGAGGTTCTTGAGCGCCTTAAGAACATTCAGTCTCCTGAGGAGCTTTTGGAGATTGACAAGCTTATCTCCGAGTAAACACGTTTTCTCGTGCGTTGTTCGCGCGTTGTTCACGACGCCCGTTTACGCCCGTTCGCGCGCTTTTATGCCCGTTTGGGCACGTAATTGAGGATTTCCTTTTGTAGTGTGGGCTGCAGAAGGTACGTATGTAGGACCCTTTGAAAGGGGTATCAATGGATATTGTTCTTGGTATTTGGAAATGGTTTGCGAGCAACTTCTTGACTCAGCCAGCCTATTTCATCGGTTTGATTGTTGCTATCGGCTACATTCTTCTTAAGAAGAAGTGGTACGACGTACTCGCTGGCTTCCTTAAGGCAGTCATTGGTTATCAGATCCTCCTGGTTGGTTCCGGCGGCCTGGTAACTGCATTCCGTCCAGTTCTTGTTGGACTTCAGGCTCGCTTCAACCTTTCTGCAATGGTCATTGACCCATACTTTGGCCAGAACGCAGTACAGGCAGGCATGGAGGCAGCTGACGCTCCTGCATTTATCGCAGGTCGTTCCTTCTCCTCCGTTATGCTTCTTCTGCTCTTCGCTTTCATTCTGAACATTGTTCTGGTTGCTTTTAAGAAGCAGACTAAGCTTCGTGCAATCTTTACTACTGGTCACGTCCAGGTTCAGCAGGCAGCAACTGCATTTTGGCTTATCCTCTTCTGCTTCCCACAGCTTAACGACGTTACCATCCTTGCAGTTATGACCGTTCTCCTTGGCCTTTACTGGGCAGTTGGTTCCAACCTTTGTATTGGACCTACCCAGGACCTCACTGATGGCGCTGGCCTTACTATCGCTCACCAGCAGATGTTTGGTGTTTACTGCGCATCCAAGGCTTCCGAGTGGCTCTCCAAGCACTCCAAGAAGGAGTCCAAGCGCATTGAGGACATTGAGCTCCCAGGCTTCCTGAAGATCTTCAACGAGAACCTCGTTGCAACTGCAATTCTCATGACAGCATTCTTTGGTGTCATCCTTGCTGTTCTTGGCCAGGACTTCCTGCTTGAGAACAAGTTCATGAAGCCAGGTCAGGATTTCTTCTTCTACATCATGACCACTTCCTTCCAGTTTGCTGTTTACCTCTCCATCCTGCAGCTTGGTGTTCGTACCTTCGTTACCGAGCTCACCAACTCCTTCCAGGGTATTTCTAACAAGCTCCTCAAGGGTTCCGTCCCAGGCGTTGACTGCGCAGTTACCTACGGCTTTGGTTCTCCAAACGCAGTTACCCTCGGCTTCCTCATGGGTGCTGCTGGCCAGTTCCTGGCAATCGCAGCTCTGCTGCTTCTGAAGTCCCCAGTTGTTGTTATCGCAGGCTTTGTTCCACTGTTCTTCGATAACGCTACTATCGGCGTTTACGCAAACAACAAGGGCGGCCTCCGCGCAGTTCTTATCATGCCTTTCATCTCTGGTCTTCTCCAGGTCTTCGGTTCAGCTCTTATCGCTGGCTGGGTTGGCATGGCTGCATACGGTGGATACCTTGGCATGTGGGACTGGGCAGTTGTCTGGCCAATCATGACCGGCATCATGAAGTTCCTGTCCTACGCAGGCCTTGCAATTGTTGTTATCGCTCTTATTGCAATCCCACAGCTCCAGTACCGTGCAAACAAAGACACGTACTTCATGGAGGTTGAGGATTACCAGAAGTGCAAGGAAATCCGTGCACAGAAGGCCGCCGCAGCTAGTGCGGAAAGCAAGTAGCCCTCTTTCTTCCTACCCTGAGCAGACCCCCATCTGCTCAGGGTTATTAGTAATACTCGGCACATTGTTTGATGCAGTATTTGCTTTAAATGCGAGCGTTGTAGCGCCCAAATGGGTACAAACACAATGTGTCCGTAATCAGTTTGTTTGATCGAAGGAGTCAACATGAACGCAAAGATTTTGGTCGCATGTGCAAACGGCGCAGGTACCTCCCTGATGATGAAGATGACCGCTGAGCGCGTCACTCAGAAGCTCAATATGGGCGTCGATAAGATTCACCACTGTGCACTTTCCGAGGGCGTAAGCTCTGCTCGTCAGTATGACATTGTTTTTGCACCACTTAACTTCCTGAACATGTACGACGATGCTGCTAAGGCAGGCGTTACCGTCATTGGTCTGCGCAACGTTCTTTCTGACGCAGAGATGGAAGAGAAGCTCAAGGAAACCGGCGCTGCAGAGAAGTTTTCCGCATAGTTTAGGTTTCTAAAGAATCGAGCACTTTAATGACTTTTGAAAAGAAAATTCTTGCCGAGATGCCTAAGTGCTATGCACTTGGCATGTTTGAGGGAGAAGACCCACCAAGCTTTTTAGCTGCTGTCGAGAAGGACGGTCAATCCGTCGTTTTACGCTTGATGGTGAGCCTCTGGAGACTGTTGCTCCAGGCCCTGGCGGCGTCATGACCATTACTCAGGTCCCTGGCAGGAAAGACCAGTTCCTTACAACCCGCAAGTTCTTCTCGCCAAACTTTGGTGGAGACGACGCGGCAATCGCATCCTATACCAAGCAGGCAGACGGTTCGTGGTCTGAGCAGATTCTCTGCGACCTCCCTTATGTTCACCGTTTTGGCATCCTAAAGGCTGCTGACGGTCAGCTTTGGGTTCTTGCTTGCTCTATCAAGGGTGGAGCTGAGACCGGCGTCAAGGATGATTGGCGCACTCCAGGTGCTGTTTGGGCTGCTCCTTTAAGCGATAACCTTGAGCAGTACACAGCAGACAACCAGCTTAAGCTGACTTGTGTTGCTAACTATCAGGTTCAGAATCACGGTTTCTGGACTGCACCTGATAAATCGTATGCTTTGATCTCAACCGCTGCAGGCGTGTTTAGATATGTGCCACCAACCACTCCTGAGGGTGCTTGGGATGTCACCTGCCTTCTGGTCCAGCCAACAAGCGATATTGTTGCAACAGACTTTGATGGCGACGGCAAGCTGGAGATCCTTACCTTCTCCAAGTTCCACGGTGACACGCTGGCAATTTGGCACGAAGGCCAGACTCGCGATCGCTACGAGCAGGTTTGGTGCGACCCACAGAAGCGCAGCTTCCTTCACGCGCTTTGGGCAGCAGACCTTAATGGCGAGAAGTGTGCAGTCATTGGCAACCGTAAAGATGGTCGCGACTTGTTGCTTGTTAGATACGTTGACGGTGAGTACACCGTAGACGTTATCGACCACGACCTCGGACCAGCAAACTGCATGGTGTATAGGTATGACGGCAGCGATTACATTGTTGCTGCATATCGTGAGACAGACCAGCTGGCTCTCTACAAAGTAGTGGAGTAGGGCTGCGTTTTGTAGTGAGCGCTCAGGATGAGCTTCTGAGCATGCAAGCAAAGTCCTGAGCGCCGCTCAATTATCTGCGTATACATCAAAGTACTAGTCCTCTGTTTTATAGAAAGGAGCGCGTAATGGCAGATTTGAAAGACGTCACACGCGACAGTTGGATTATGAGCACCTTCCCTGAGTGGGGAACTTGGCTCAACGAAGAGATTGACAATGCCGTAGTAGAGCCAGGCCAGGTTGAGATGTGGTGGCTCGGCTGCGTTGGTATTTGGTTTAAGACTCCTGGTGGAGCAAACGTTGCTGTCGACTTCTGGGCAGGCAATGGTAAGCGCACCCACGGTGACGGCCTCATGAAGCCTGGTCACCAGATGGCAAACATGGCTGGCGTTCGTAAGATGCAGCCAAACCTGCGTAACGTCCCCTTTGTTATTGATCCATTTGCTATCAAGAACCTTGACGCAGTTGTAGTAACTCACATTCACCAGGACCACATGTCCAAGGAGCTTGCAGCTCACGTTGTAAACAACAACATGACTACTACTGACGAGAATGGCAATGAGATTCCAGTTCCATTTATTGGTCCTAAGGATGCAGTTGACATTTGGGTTGGCTGGGGCGTCCCACGCGAGCAGTGCATTGTTGTCAAGCCTGGCGACCGTGTTAAGGTTAAGGACATGGAGATCGTTGCATACGATTCCTTTGACCGCACCATCATCGTTACCACTACTGATACTTCTGAGAACCGCCCAGACCTCTGGGGCAAGTGCCCAATGGACATGGACGAGAAGGCAGTTAACTACCTCTTTGTCACCCCTGGTGGAAACATCTATCACTCCGGCGACTCTCACTACTCCATTTACTTTGCTAAGCACGGTAAAGACATCGCTAAGGAGTTTGGCGGCGTAGACGTCTGCTTTGGCGCTTTTGGCTGCAACCCAATTGGTATCCAGGACAAGATGGAAGCAACCGATATGCTCCGCATGGCTGAGGCTCTTCAGTCCAAGGTTGTTATCCCAATTCACCACGATGTTTGGACTAACTTCCAGGCAGACGTCCAGGAGATCAAGGTTCTTTGGGAGATGCGTAAGGACCGCCTTGACTACAAGTTCCACCCATTCTTCTGGGAGGTCGGCGGCCACTACACCTATCCACAGGATAAGGACCGCTTTGCTTACCATCACGACCGCGGCTTCCATGATTGCTTCGATCACGAGCCAAACGTCCCATTCCGTAGCGTTCTCTAAGGAGCAGTCTCTATGATGCTTAAAGAGCTTCGTGATGAAGTGTATGAAGCAAACATGGACCTGCCAAAGCATGGCCTGGTAGTTTTCACCTGGGGTAATGCTTCTGGACTTGACCGTGAGCGTGGTCTGTTTGTTATCAAGCCATCGGGCGTCTCCTATGAGGAGCTCAGCCCAGAGAACTTGGTTGTCTGTGATCTTGACGGCAACGTTGGTGAGGGTGAGATGAACCCATCTTCTGATACTCCAACTCATGCATGCCTGTATCGTGCATGGGGCGATAAGATCGGTGGTATTGTTCACACTCACTCAACCCACGCTGTTTCTTGGGCACAGGCAGGACGCTCTATTCCTTGCTATGGCACCACACACGCAGACTATTTCTATGGAGATATTCCTTGCGTGCGCAGCCTTACCAAGGACGAGGTAGAAAGCGCCTATGAGCTTGAGACCGGAAACGTTATTGTTGAGGGCTTTGCTAACTTGGACCCAATTGCGGTTCCAGGAACGCTCCTTCACAACCACGGTCCTTTCTCTTGGGGTAAAGACGCAATGGCTGCTGTGTATCACGCAGTAGTTATCGAGGAGGTTGCTAAGATGGCAACACTCACCGAGCTCAATAACCCTAAGGTTCAGGAGGCACCACAGTACCTTCAGGACAAGCACTACATGCGCAAGCACGGTCCAAATGCCTACTATGGACAGGGTAATCACTAAAGCCTGTTCAGTGAGTAGAATCTGTTTCAGTCAGGCGGTCTTGTATAAGGCCGCCTGTTTTTAAAAGGAGAAGATATGTCCAAGTATCAGCTAGGACTTTACGAGAAGGCCACTCCAACTGATCTTTCTTGGGAAGAGCGCCTCAGCGTGGCAGGGGAGTCTGGCTTTGATTATGTTGAGATCTCCGTTGATGAGTCTGATGCTCGTCTTTCTCGCCTTGAATGGACTGGTGAAGAGCGTGCGGCAGTCCGTCAGGCAATGGTAAACTCTGGCGTTCGCCTGGGCTCTATGTGCCTTTCTGGTCACCGTAAGTATCCTTTTGGTTCTCGCGATCAGGCTACTCGTGAGCGTGGCCTTGAGATTATGCAGAAGGCACTTGACCTTGCAGGTGACCTGGGGCTTCATACCATTCAGCTTGCTGGCTATGATGTGTACTACGAGGACGGCGCAGAGGATACGCGTAAGTACTTTGAGGAGAATTTGGCAAAGGCTGTAGATATGGCTGCTCAGGCGGGCATTGTTATGGGTTTTGAGACCATGGAGACTCCTTTTATGGATACGGTCGAGAAGGCCATGCACTACGTAAGCCTTATCAACAGCCCTTACCTTGGTGTGTATCCCGACGCTGGTAACCTTACCAATGCATCGTTTATTTACGGCAACACCGTTGCTGATGATGTTGCTCTTGGTGCAGGCCATATCTTTGCAGCTCACCTCAAGGAGACTGTTGCTGGTGCATATCGCGAGATTCCATTCTCTACCGGTACCACTGATTACGAGGGAGCTCTGTCGCAGCTTGTTCCTCAGGGTGTCAGACGCTTTGTTGCAGAGATGTGGTACACCGGCAACGAGAACTGGAAAGAAGATCTTGTCTTTGCTTCCACCTACGTTCGCAGCAAAATTGATAAGGCGTTTGAGGGTTAAACGGCCTTTTTGCACTTGTTTTGGGTTTCTCGCCACAGACGGTACATAAGAATCTGTACAATGTGGATGAGCTCTTTCTTAGTACGACGTACGTTTCCAAACTCGTTTAGGTTTGTACAGGAAAGGATTACACATGAAGTTCTTTATTGACACGGCAGATATCGATGAGATTTCTGAGGCTCTTAGCTGGGGCTGTTTAGCAGGTGTTACTACCAACCCATCGCTGTATGCAAAGATTGGCGGCAAGCTAGCCGACTTTGAGTCTCATATGGTTAAGATTGCTCAGCTTTGCGAGGGACTTCCTGTATCTGCTGAGTCAACAGCAACAACAACTGAGGGCATGATTGAAGAAGGCCGTCACCTGGCTTCTCTTGCTCCAAATATTGTTGTTAAGCTTCCTATCTGCGCAGAGAGTCTTGCTGCTACCCATCAGCTTGCTTCTGAGGGAATTCGCGTCAACATGACGCTGATTTTCTCGGCACCTCAGGCTCTTCTTGCGGCAAATGCTGGTGCTCGTTATATTTCTCCATTTGTTGGTCGCTTTGATGACATCGGCGAGGACGGCATTGAGCAGCTGGGAACCGTTGTTTCTTGCATTGAGAACTACGCATGGGATAAAAACGTCGATCACACCGTAGAGATTATTACGGCTTCTGTTCGTACACCAAACCACGTGACTCAGGCAGCTCTGCTTGGTGCTGACATTGCAACCGTTCCATTTGGAGCTTTGAAGAAGTGTTTGAAGCACCCTCTGACCGACGCCGGTCTTAAGTCTTTTGAGGCAGACTGGGAAAAGGTTAAGGCTCAGCAATAAATAGTGATTGTGGTACGCCCAGCTTAGGTTGGGCGTACTTGTTTTGAGAGGATGAGAATGGGAACAACTGCATTACCCGAGCGCAACCTCACTGATGATGAGCTCAAGCTTGCAGCTAATACGCTAAGGCGCGATGTCATTGACATGCTCGAGAAGAGCAAGTCAGGTCATCCCGGTGGCTCACTGAGCTCGGCAGATATTGTGGCCACACTGTTCTTCTCGGGAGTGATGAAGTACAACCACAACAACCCAGAGGACCATACCGAGGATAGGTTCTTCCTGTCCAAGGGTCACGTGGCTCCTGTGCTGTATGCTGCGTACCACCTGCTTGATTGGCTCCATGACGAGGATATGGTTACCCTCCGTCAGCTTGGTAGTCGTCTGCAGGGTCATCCAGACTGCCACGCATGTCCTGGTATTGAGGTTTGCTCTGGTTCTCTGGGCCAGGGTCTCTCGGTAGCGGCAGGATGCGCTCTGGGACTTTCTATGGACGCTCTTGCAAGCGGCGAGCGCGCCAAGAAGGTATTTGTCCTTCTGGGCGACGGCGAGCTGCAGGAGGGTTCTAACTGGGAGGCATGCATGTTTGCTGCTCACCAGAAGCTGGATAACCTCATTGCCATTGTGGACCTCAATAACCTGCAGATTGACGGCCACGTAACTGACGTGTGCTCTCTTGGCGATATTGACGAGAAGTTCCGTTCCTTTGGCTGGAACGTGCTGCGCGTTAACGGTCACGAGGTCACTGAGGTGCGCCAGGCTCTTCTCGCCGCACGAGATGGTCGCGAAGCAGGAAACACTGCTCCTACCGTGGTCATTTGCCAGACCGTCAAGGGCAAGGGCGTCTCGTTTATGGAGGACAAGGCTTCCTGGCACGGAAACGCTCCTTCGGCCGAGCAGGCTGACCTTGCGCGAGAAGAACTTGATGCAGCAAGAGAGCTTCTTTTGATTGATCTTCAAGGTGAAGGTAAGGAGGTTGCCAATGTCTAGAGCAACTCGTGAGGCATATGGTCAGACTCTTGTTGAGCTGGTAAACGAGGGTCACGACATCGTTGCTGTTGACGCAGACCTTGCCGGCTCCACTAAACTTGCCGACCTCCAGAAGGCCTTCCCACAGCGCATGGTTGACGTGGGTATTGCTGAGCAGAACATGGTAGGCGTTGCATCTGGACTGGCACTTACGGGACGTACCGTGTTTACAGGCTCGTTTGCTGTGTTTGCTACCGGCCGTGCTTACGACCAGATCAGAAACACCGTCTGCGACTCCGGCCTCAACGTGAAGATTTGCCCTACTCACGCAGGCATTACAG
>JABZHE010000220.1:0-1627 GCA_015259025.1 Atopobium sp.
ATCAAATAGAATTGGACGGGTATCTTTATTAACTATTATACCTAATTTTAGCCAGAATGCCACTGCGTCAAAACACGCTCTCTTTCAAGCCCGTCTTTCACGATCTTGTCGAGCTGCTCTTGAGTGGTTAGGTTCCTTCAAATCCATTTCTTTCCTTTCAACAGGTTCCGTCCGCTCGGACGTTTACGAGTAGCATTACCCTTGCTACGAGGTAAGTACCGCTTTTCCGCAACGGTTGCGTATGTGAAAAAAAGCCACTTTCAGTGGCTTAAATCAACAAAATTTGGCATAATTTCAATTAAAGGACGAGCCAACGGCTGGACTGAGTCGGGTTTGTTGGTGAATGAAATGCACCTGCGAGAGCAGGTGCATTTTTTAATATGCCCTATCTGCCGTTATCACAAATCACATAGATTTTGTAAGTGGCTTAAATCAACAAAAATTAATTAAATTAGGTCGTTTACCAAGAAACAACAGGAACTGTTCTCTCCTGCTTGAACTGCTCTATCTCTTCGAGTGTAACGTCATCAAGAGTTCGCTCACCAATGAAGATGTCGGCTAGACTTGCGTTAAATTTCCAATCCTTTGCCTTCCAGTCCCAAGAAAAAGGAAGTCCATTTTCAATTTTAATTAGAAGAAGACGGTCGTCACTCGCCATATAATGCGTTCCCATTAGCCGACACCTCCAATCTTTAACGGCAATTGCCTTAAATGCCTTCGAGCGTCATGTGGATGACAATTTTGACTTCACTATATAATCGTTAGCACTTAGTCAAACCAGATCTTCACGACGTCACCGTCTGCGGATGTAATATCCACAAGTGTTCCACTCTCGCCAGTCTTTGCAGCGTCCATAAGTGCATCAAGATTAATGTTAGAGAGCTGCTCCTGAGTCTCCTGATTAAGATAGCTTCCGCTGACCTGAATTCCCGAATTCAAAACAAACTTTGCCAGGCCCAGAGGTACGCACATATCTACAACGTCGCCGTCGTCGGAGACTACATACACGTGCAGACCGTGCTTTGCAGAGCCGTTACCAAGGCGGACACCCTTCTTCTTGCTACCGTCAGCCTCGTCGTTCTTCTCGACTTTGACCATGCTCTTACCAAAAAGCTTGCCAAAGCTAAAACCTGAAGACTGAGAGGCAATGCCCTGGTCGTCGTGATCTGCAGGCTCTTCTACGATCTCTGCAGGCTCATCAGCTACAACAGAAACAACCTCAGCAGCACTCTCCTGGGCAGCAGCGCTTTCCTGAGCAGCCGCAGTTTCCTGGGTGGAAGCGCTTGCGCCACTCAAAAGCTCGTCAACAGATACGCCGAGGAAGCGCGCAAGATCTGGCAACAGCGAGATGTCCGGATAGTTAATGTCGTTCTCCCATTTGCTCACCGCCTGCGGGCTTACATTCAGCTCCTTTGCCAGACGCTCCTGCGTTGCAGTTTTAGCCAAACGAAGACGTGCAATACGACGACCAAGGGTCTCAGATGAAGTAGTCATAGTTGCTCCTTTTCTCAACTCATTATCACTGAAATGGCATGCGGGCCGCTGATTTCACTATGAGTCGTAACAATACGTTCAACAAGAACGCATCAGTTGAGTTGGGTATCGCAGCGGTTTCCAGCTACTCAAC
>JABZHE010000221.1:0-1623 GCA_015259025.1 Atopobium sp.
TTTGCGCTGGGCATGGTTGGCGCGTCCTTCCTTGCGGCATGCGTTCTACCAGGCATTACCGCAAGCGCTATCTGCGAGGCATTTGGTTGGGAGCGCGGAGCCGACCGTAGCTGGCAGGAGGCCCCTGTCTACCACGGCATTATTACAACCGTCCTGGTCATTTCTGCGCTGGTTGTTCTGATCCCAGGCATGAGCCTCTTTGGCATCATGATGGCCGCCCAGGTCATCAACGGTATTCTGCTGCCAATTCTGCTTGTCTTTATGGTTATCATCGCGGCCGACAAACACATCATGGGCAAGTACGCTAACGGCCGCATCTGGAACGCGCTGACCTGGTTTACCATCGTCACCGTCATCATCCTGACCATTGTGATGTTCATTCTGCAGGCCATGGGCTTGTAGCGAGCATCGCGCAACTGCAACACAAAAAGGGCGAGAAGATCGGTCTTCTCGCCCTCTGTTTTATGCGATTAACAGCAGTTTATTACTTGCTTGCCTTGTCGAACTCGTCCTTGAAGTCAGAGAACATCTTGCCCATGCGACCAAGCTGCATGCCAAAGCCCTTGGCTGCCTTGTTTTCGGTTGCCTGTGCCGACGATTTGCTTGCGGGCTTAGCGTCGGACTTGCTAGCAGCGGATTTGTCTGCGGCAGCCTGCTCCTCTGGAGATGGCTTCTCGAGGCGAACATCCTCTGCGGCAACCGGTGCTGGACGCTCGGAATCGTCTTCTGCATCGGGCTCGGTGGCATCTTCGATGGCACGCTTCGCCTTGGCCAACGTCTTACCCAGGGCAAACGCGCCCTTCTCGGTAGCCTCTGCAACAGCTTTACCAGCCTTAGCCGTGGCCTCAGAAGCTTTAGCGGCAGCCGCAGCGTAACCCTCGCCCGCCTTTGCCGCTAGACCGCCGGTGAGCTGGGCATCTGCCGCCTCATCGGAGAGAACCATTGCGCCGTTGGAATATCCTAGCAGCCACTCTGGCTTGATGGCAAAGGAGCCTACCAGCGCCTCTGATCCGGCGCCATCGCCTACAAGAAATGCCGAAACCACGCCTGTGACCTGGTCAAACTCAGCGCCACTCACATAGCCCAAGCTCTTTCCACTCTTGGTGCGAGCTTCCATGCCGTGCCACAGAATGCAGTTATCAAAATCCAAGTTCAGGCGCCTAATTGCCGCTTTATCAACGTTATTCTCGGGATCTTTTACGCAAAGGCCCTGCTCAATGGTCTCCAGAGACTCAAGCGTGACAAAAGCGTCGTCCTGCTTAATCATGCCAGCGATATCGGGCTTCTGAACCATCACGCCCACTACCTGCGAAGGCTGGCCCTGTTTGAATGGCGCAAAAACCACGTTGTGGATTTTTCCTAACTTGGAAAACCGCTCTTCTCCCGCGTGTTTACCCTTTGTAGCAGGCTTTTTGGGGAGAAGGACTTTTACGCCAAGGAGCTCGGTTGTTTTCACGTGAAACCTCTCTATAAAAAACGGGACGTCATAAGGCGTCCCGTCACATTGCTTGTAAGTGAGGCTTATGCCTCCTGGTAACCCTCGCCAGCGTTCTCCTGGTCGTGGGACTCAACGTTCTCGATGCGAACTGCCTGGGCCTCAGCGGTTGTGGCGGTTGGCTCTGG
>JABZHE010000222.1:0-1612 GCA_015259025.1 Atopobium sp.
ACCTTGGTGCAGACATTGTTATGCAGCTTGATCAGTGCGTCGGCTATCCTGCTGAGCGCAAAAACGTTGAGCGCGGTGTAGAGCTTTCAAGTGCATGGGCCGAGAGATGCTTTAAGGCCCATACCCGCCCCGATCAGGCGCTCTTTGGTATTGTCCAGGGCGGCATGCATCTTGATTTGCGCAAGCGCTCCATTGAGCACCTTGAGTCCATTGGTGATTTCCCTGGTTATGGCATTGGCGGCTATTCCGTTGGAGAGCCTCACGAGGTCATGTTTGAGACGCTGGCTCCACTTTGCGCGGATTATATGCCACGTAACAAGCCTCGCTATCTGATGGGTGTTGGTAATCCGTCTACGCTTATTCGCGGCGTTGCCTGCGGCATTGATATGTTTGACTGCGTACTTCCAACGCGCACCGCGCGTATGGGCACCGCGTTTTCTCACGAGGGCCGTATGAACCTCAAGAACGCCAAGTACTTTGCTGATGCAGGTCCTCTTGATGCCAAGTGCACCTGTCCGGTTTGCACGGGCGGTTATTCTCGCGCGTACATCAATCACCTGGTCAAGCAGCATGAGATGCTAGGCGGCCAGCTGCTTTCTATGCACAATATTTACTTCTTGCTTGAGCTTATGCGCCAGGCACGAGAAGCAATTCTTGCAGGTACGTATAGCGATTTTGTTGAAGAGTGGGAAAACTCTGACGGCGTAGTTGATTTCTAAGTTTATCTGGCGAGAAACCCGTCTTTTTGATAGACCTGCTCAATAGGCCTTCTCAGGTAAGTTTGATTTAAATTTTTTATGACTAGCTCACTAATTTGCGGGCTAGTCATTTTTTGTCCGGTGACACGGGTAGAATGAAAGAGATAAACATTCGCGGGTGCCCAAGGCGCCCCTGGCTGGCTCTGCCGCCACAGAAAAGAGGACATGATGCCCGGCATCGAGAAAAGCACTCGTTGGAGTGTTCTTACACAAGACGTATATCTAGAGTCGTTATTTGAAAAAGAATTGCATGTCACTTCACTTGTTGCTCGTGTACTAGTAGCACGTGGATTTACCGATGCAGCTGCAGCTCAAGAGTTCCTCTCGCCATCTTTGCAAAGAGATTGGCTGGATCCACAGTGTATTCCGGGAATGGCTGAGGTTGCTGCCCGCGTTCATAAGGCAATTGTTGAGCATCAAAAGATTGCCGTATTTGGCGATTTTGACGTAGATGGCATGAGCTCAACTTGTCTGCTTACGCTGGCTTTACGTCGCTTGGGGGCAGATGTTTTGCCGTATATTCCGCATCGTTTTGGTGAGGGATACGGACTTTCTAAAGAGGCTCTTGCAAGAGTTTTACAAGATAGAAAGCCAGATTTAATTATTACGGTAGATAACGGCATTGCTGCTGCTCAAGAAGTTGCATGGCTTTTGCAGCAGGGGATTAATGTTGTTGTCACTGATCATCATGAGCCTGCGGATTTGGTGCCCCAGGGTGTTCCAGTCACTGATCCAAAGCTTGTTGAAGATTGTCCTTCCAGAGAACTTGCTGGTGCAGGCGTTGCCCTTAAGCTGGTGCAGGTTTTAGGACAGCTTCAAGATCAGCCTCAGCTTTGGCTTGATTACATTGATGT
>JABZHE010000223.1:0-1610 GCA_015259025.1 Atopobium sp.
GGACGCACCTATTGCTCAGACCCCTGAGGAGCGCAAAGCTCTTATCACCCAGTACCTTGAGCGCCTCAATGACGGCGAGGACATCGAGGCTGTTCGCGAGGACTTTACCCGTAACTTCAAGGACGTCTCTGGCTCAGAGATCTCTAACGCTGAACAGGAGCTCATTGCTGGCGGCGTTCCTATGGAGAAGGTCCTGAAGCTCTGTGACGTTCATGCCGCTCTCTTTGAAGGCAAGGTTTCTTGCGCACCAACAGGTGCTGTTGAAGAGACCCCTGGCCATCCTGTTTGGACCATGCGGCAAGAGAACGACCGCATTCTTGCCTTTATCCACGACCGTGTTGCTCCAGATGTTAAGCGTGCTCGTACGCTTACTGAGTCTTCCAGCAACGAAGAGTGCGCTGGTGTTGCAGCAATTCTGAAGGCTGATATGGACGCCTTTGACGAGGTCTTTGTTCACTACAAGCGCAAGGAAGAGCTGCTCTTCCCTCACCTAGAGCGCCACGATATCACTGGTCCTTCAAAGGTTATGTGGGGTAAGGACGACGAGGTAAGAAACGCTGTTAACGGTGCAGAGGCTCTGCTTGAGACTGCATACGGCCAGTATGATGCAGGCCTTATGGCAGCCGTTGCTGACTATCTGGATGAGGCTATTGAGGGTGCTGAGTCCATGGCATCCAAGGAAGAAAACGTCCTCATTCCACTTTCCCTTGAGCACCTAACTGCTACTCAGTGGACCCAGATTGCCGCTGAGGAGAACGAATTTGGTCACGCATTTGGCGTCAACCCTCCTTCATGGCACGCAGATCCTCTTGAGCTTGCAAACGACAAGCTTAAAGAGATGGAAGCCGCAGCCGCTATGGACGAGAATAACGCTGAAGCAGAAGAGGAAGCAATTTCTGCTGACGGTAAGGTTAAGCTCTCTACCGGTGAGTTCACTATTCCGCAGCTTGAGGCTGTCTTTGCAACTATTCCGCTCGACATTACCTTTGTTGACGCTGATGACAAGACACGTTACTTCAGCCACGGCGACACCCGTGCTTTCCCTCGTCCTAAGAGCTGCCTTGGCCGTGACGTATATGACTGCCATCCACCAAAGAGCCAGGAAGCTGTTCGTCGCATCCTCACCGAGTTCAGGAGCGGTCGTAGCGACTCCTCCGAGTTCTGGTTTGAGGTCAGAGATAAGTTCCTCTACGTCCGTTACTTTGCTGTTCGCGATGAAGAGGGTAACTACCTGGGCGCTCTTGAGACCACTCAGGACATCGGACCAATCCGTGCTCTTGAGGGCGAGAACCGCAGAGGTTCTGACAGCTAAGATCGCAAGCACGTAAACTAAGCTTCCTCTCAAAAATTTTGTGCGACTCGGTAGGCGATGTGTCCTTTTTAAGGCACATCGCCTACACTATTTCTGGCCAAAAGAGAGGAGCCTCAGTGCTACAACGTTTACTAGGCACTAAATATGCATACGCCATTGTTGCAACTTGTATTGTCATCATGTTTTTGCCTTGCGCCATTATCTTGACGTGCTTTGGCATCTTCATTACCCCAGTTTCACAATACTTTGGTGTTCCCCGCGTTGCCTTCTCTGCGGTCTTCTCGGTACTCTGTATTGC
>JABZHE010000224.1:0-1607 GCA_015259025.1 Atopobium sp.
GCCTTATGACCTTCGGTTCTATCAAGTCCACGAGCTGTAGCCCATCTACCGTTTCCATCCATAATGATGGAAACGTGAGACGGAATAGTTTCTAAATTGATATCAGAAAGACTGATATCTTCTGGTGCGTCAGAGAAATACTGGACGAGCTTGTCTGTATCAAACTGCACTTAAATCTCCATGATTTCTGAAGTCTTGGTCTTAAGAAGAGACTCAATCTGTGCAATATAGGTATCGGTCAACTTCTGAATACCGTTCTTCTCGCGCTTCTGATCGTCCTCAGACAGCTCCTCATCGCGCTCAATCTTGCCATTAACGTCACGACGGACGTTACGAACAGCTACGCGAGCTTCCTCAGCAATCTGAGAGCACTCTTTAGCAAGCTCACGACGGCGCTCCTCGGTTGGCATTGGGAAAGGAAGCCTGATAGCAGAGCCATCATTAGATGGAGTAATACCAAGGTCAGAAGTCTCAATGGCCTTCTCGATGCTCTTTAGAGCAGTCTTATCCCATGGCTCAACAAGCAGCATAGATGCCTCAGGAACCTTGATAGCTGCAAGCTGAGAAATTGGGGTTGGCTGGCCATAGTAGTCTACCTTGATGTGATCAAGCGCATGTGGATTTGCACGACCAGTACGAACACGACCAAAGTTATTCTTAAGTGCCTCGATGCACTTCTCCATAGACTGCTTAGCTTTATCAGAATGAACGCTCATTAGTCCTCCTCAACGACAGTGGTACCGACTTCTTCTCCGGAAATTGCCTTCATAAAAACGCCCTCAGACTGCATGTCAAATACAAGAATTGGCATCTTATTGTCTTTGCACAGCGCAATTGCTGCAGCGTCCATAACCTTAAGTTCTTTGGCGAGAACATCTTTGTAGGTGACAGTGTCAAACTTAACTGCATCTGCGTGGGTAACAGGATCGCAGTCGTAAATACCATCTACCTTTGTGGCCTTCATCAGAGCCTCTGCACCAATCTCGCAAGCGCGAAGAGCTGCAGCAGTATCAGTGGTGAAGTAAGGGTTACCGGTACCTGCAGCAAAGATGACAATACGGCCCTTCTCAAGGTGCCTAATAGCACGACGGCGAATATAAGGCTCTGCAACCTGAGCCATGGAAATTGCACTCATAACACGGCAATCCATGCCATTGCGCTCAAAACAATCCTGGAGCGAGAGAGCGTTGATTACTGTTGCAAGCATGCCCATGTTATCGCCTTGAGCACGATCCATGCCAGCTGCTGCCTGAGAAACGCCTCTAAAGATGTTTCCGCCACCAACAACAATGGCAACCTGAACGCCAGACTCCCAGACAGGCTTAATTTCTTTAGCAAGCATTTCTGGAATTGAAGGGTCAATACCAAAGGATTGCTCACCCATCAATGCTTCACCAGAAAGCTTTAAAAGCACTCTTTTGTATTTAGCTGAAGACAAAGCTTCCTCGCTCTCTCCGTTTGCCATAGTTGTAATAATTTTAACAAACGACACCGTAAGTTTTGCAGGAATCGCGTTAAAAAAAAGAGCCGGTTGAAGACAACCGGCTCAAAATAATTGAAGTAAAAAGTCTTACTCTTCACCAAAAGCAAAACGTACGAAGCTGACA
>JABZHE010000225.1:0-1588 GCA_015259025.1 Atopobium sp.
TAAGACTCCAAAAGGTCAAAATGCCATGCGCGGCAGTCTTACTGATGAAGAAATTGCACGCAGAAATGTATTGCCAACTACTAACCCTGCTGGCGGTCCTACTCGCATACTCGCTCAAAATCACATTACTGAAAATGACGAGGTAGTTCATTACAAAACTGTAGATCCAAATGAGCCTGGACCAGCTTCTTCTGAGCAATTTAAGCCCCTTGTAAGAGATGAAGTTCAAAAAATTACCAGTCGCCTCGGTCACAAAATTGTAAAAGATGACCCAGAATATTGGGGAATTGCAGCAATTATGACTGAGGAAGAGGCTGCGGTAACCAAACACATGAAGGTTCGCCAGCCAGCTACTTTAGAGGAGCTTTGCAAGCGTACCGGCAAAACTGCAGAAGAGCTTCAACCTATCCTAGATACCCTGTCTGTAAAGGGCATGATCGAGTACAACTGGGAAAATAAGAGCAAGCAAAAGCAGTATGTTCTTCCCATGTTTGTTCCCGGCTCCGCAGAGTTTACGGTGATGAACGAGAGCCAACTAGAAGAACACCCCGAGATGGCTTCTTTGTTCGAACGTATGACCTATCTACCGCTCAAAAATGTCACCAAACTGGTTCCTGAGGGTGGCGCAGGTGTTGGAATGCATGTCATTCCTGTTGAGCGTTCTATTGAGCAGGTCAATCATACCGTTACCGTTGAGCATATCTCGCATTGGCTCAAGAAATACGATAGATATGCTGCAACTCCCTGTTCTTGTCGCCTTGCTGAGCGCGTTCGAGGCGACGGCTGCGCTGACGATCCAGAAGATTGGTGTCTTGCCATTGGAGATATGGCCGATTACTGCGTAGAAACAGGAAAAGGCCACTACATCACCTACGACAAGGTTATCGATATCTGTACAAAGGCCGAGAAAAACGGTTTTGTTCATCAGATTACTAACATTGACGGTGAAGATAAGATCTTTGCTATTTGTAACTGCAACGTAAATGTTTGCTATGCACTCAGAACTTCTCAGTTGTTTAATACGCCTAATTTGTCTCGCTCTGCTTTTGTAGCTCACGTTGATGAAGAAAAATGTGTTGCTTGTGGTGGATGTGTTGAGGTTTGCCCAGCTGGAGCCCCTCAATTAGGTCAGAAGCTTCCTACCAGGACCGGTAAAATTTCCTATCCAACACAGGATCTTCCCGATGATAAGTTCTGGGGAGAGTCTGATTGGGATTGGAACTATAAAAACAACAACCGCATTGAGTGCCACGACACCGGTACCGCTCCCTGTAAAGTTGCTTGTCCAGCACATATTTCTGTGCAAGGCTATTTGCGCATGGCGGCAGAAGGCCGTTATCGAGATGCGCTTGAGCTGATCAAAAAAAGAAAATCCATTCCCAGCTGTTTGTGGTCGCGTGTGCAATAAACGTTGCGAAGCAGCGTGTACACGAGGAACTATTGACCAGGCAGTAGCTATTGATGACGTTAAGAAATTCATTGCTCAAAAAGATCTAGAGGCAGAACATCGCTTTATTCCAGAGCCAGTTATCCCGTCAAATAGAGGTCGATTCAACCAAAAAATTGCCATTATTGGTGCAGGTCCAGC
>JABZHE010000226.1:0-1581 GCA_015259025.1 Atopobium sp.
GCAGTTATCGCATACTTCCTGCTTGTTAAGTAAGTTTCTGACTGACAAGCATTACAACATATGTGTTCAAGCGCGACGAGTTTCTCGCCGCGCTTTTTTATGCCAAAACATGTGGAAAAACCGTGGAAAACCTATGAAAGATATATGTAATCGCTCTGGACTCATTTACTAAGAATTGCCTTGTCCTATATGCTCTTGCAGCTGAATTTTGGCCGTAAGAGTACGTAATTACTTGTAATAGTTCCAGGAGGTTTTATGCGCCACATCAAGACGCTTCAGAGAATTGCGTGTGCACTTGCACTTGCGTTTGTTGCAATTCTTGCAGTTTCTGCACCTAAACTTGCTTTTGCAGATCCTATTGATACATCTACACCAGGTGTAAAGGTTTCTGTTTTCTCGGCTGACGGTAATGCCGATACATCCAGGGTTCTTACAGACAACCCTCAGCGTTCTGGCCACCAGACTCCTGTTCCTGGTCAGTATGGCGAGATTGTTGTTCGCGTTGGCCAGACCATTAGAGACACTGGTGCGTATTCCCACTACACCACCACTCGTCCTGGTTTTGCTCCTTTTGGCGTAACCACTACGCTGGTCACCGCAGGTGCTTATCCTGAGCTCCCTGCTACTGATTATGACTTTACCTATGCTTTCTACGGAAATAGCAATACCGTAACTAACAATGGTGGTCAGTTCTATTTTGAGTTTACTGGTCGTAAGGTAACCCCTGCTAACCAGCCTGTTACGGCATTCTTCCTTGTTACTATGCAGGGAGATTCCTCTGATCCTGCTAATGTTGGCGGTAACACCACTCACCTTATGTGGGTTGGCTACCACATCCACGTTATTCCAGCAGAGACTACCCCAACTCCTACACCTACGCCAACGCCATCCGCAGTTAACCAGCTCATTTACGACGCAAATGGCGGTACCATCTACGGCAACGCAACCTATACAGAGTCCAAGACTCCAAACAACCCTCGTACCTATGGTTTTGCAGAGTACAACATCATTGAAGACCAGCCAGTCCGCGATGGTTACAAGTTTGAGTTCTGGAAGCGTTCTTACGTGGATAATCACTTCCGCTATGTTGGTGCTTCTGCTGTTCCTGCAGATGCTAACAACAACCCAGCTGGCGATAAGCGCTATGTTTCTGAAACTACTGTCTTTAACATGAGAAGCCCTTACACCCTGACTGCTGTCTGGAACCAGGAGTATGAGCTCAGCTACGATGCAAACGGCGGTACTGGTGCTCCTGCAGCACAGAGCGGTTACTTTGGTATTGATAGCAACACTGCTGACTCTCTCACCGATCCTAAGAACGAGACTGTCTCTGCTACCGTTCCAACTCGCGATGGTTACGTCTTCAAGGGCTGGAAGCTTGATGGCACTACCTACCAGGCAGGAGACCAGGTAACCCTTACCACCACCACTCCTAAGGTTGTTCTTGTTGCAGAGTGGGAGCCAGAGCCAGTTGCTCCTGTTACCCCAGAAAACCCTGTAACTCCAGAAAACCCTAGCACCCCAAGCACTCCTGGTACACCAGGGAATCCTCTTGCACCAAGTTTCCCCGGCGCTCCAAAT
>JABZHE010000227.1:0-1541 GCA_015259025.1 Atopobium sp.
CTCCATACCTGTACCGTTAAGCGGCGTGTATACAACTTTGTAGCCGTCGGCAGCCTTAAATCCTGGAATAGAAACGCGCTTGATAGCCTCAATGAAGTTGTCCAGCACCTCTTCTGGCGTCCAGACAATCAGGCCCTTCTCCAGGCCCTCTTCAAAGTCCATAGGCTTGACGTCAAAAGGATTGACGCGCGCGATATTTGCAGAGATCTCTGCTGCAGCCTCATCGGTAATCTGGCCGCCATTATCGTTGTATACCTTGTAGCCGTTGTAAGGTGCAGGGTTGTGACTTGCGGTAAGCACGATGCCTGCAGAAGTCTTGAGATAGCGGACGGCAAACGAGAGCGTTGGAACAGGCTCGATGCGTGGATAGACGTACACGCGGATGCCATTAGCTGCCAAAACGCCAGCTGCAATCTTCTGGAAGTCCTCTCCCTTAAGGCGAGAATCCCTTGCAAGAGCCACCGTAGGATTCTGGTAGTGAGCATTGAGGTAATCCGCAAGTCCCTGGGTTGCCTGAGCAACAACGTAGACGTTCATGCGATTAGTGCCAACGCCAATGGTGCCGCGAAGACCAGCGGTACCAAACGCAAGCGAGCGATAAAATGCGTCGTAGAGCTTATCTTCTGCTTCTGGTTTAGCAAGCTCACCGAGCTCTTCTACCAGGTCTTCTTCGGTGACGTTTGCACGCCAGGACTCAAATGCTTCCATAACTTTTGCATCCATAATGACTCCCAAACCTCGAACAGCTCTCTGTATTTCCTTATAAAAGATACTACGCGTATTTTAAGCGAAAAATAACAGATGATTTGGGACATTATGTATGAACTTGCCCGCTCTTCGGTGAGTGGAGGGTGGTGCGGGCTGCAGACGCGCTGCTCGAAGTCACACACAGCCTAGCACCCACGGGTTCTTGATGTATTTTCTTCACCCCAACCATTTGGCGAGAAAAACATGGGAAAATGTTACGTCAGTATGTATTCAATTCCTACGGGCGAAAGGTGTCCCGATGTCTCAAGAACTTGAGTTCTTTGCAACGTGTCCAAAGGGCTTTGAGAAGCTTCTTGCACAGGAGCTAGACGGCCTGCGCATCAAAAAGGTGCGTCCTCTTGGCGGACAAGTTGCGTTTTACGGCTCACTTGCCGATGCTTACCGAGTCTGTTTATGGTCTCGCCTCACGTCTCGCGTCATTTTGGTGCTTGAGCGCGTTAGCGCCGCAACTTCAGACGCGCTCTACGAAGACCTCTCCCACATTGCTTGGGAAGACCATATTGGTCCACATGCCACTATTGCAGTAAGCGCTCACGGCACAAATGACCAGCTCAGAAACACCAACTTCATTGCTGTCAGAACAAAAGACGCTATTGTAGACCGACTTGCATCAAAGCGCGGAAGCCGTCCTATGGTCAACACGCTTGCGCCTGACGTAACTATTGTCGTGCGCGTATCACGCAACCGTGCCACGGTTGGCATTGACCTTGCTGGTGAGGCTCTCTTTAAGCGCAGTTTGACTGGCGGTCGAGGGCCGGCACGTGAGTTTGCGC
>JABZHE010000228.1:0-1512 GCA_015259025.1 Atopobium sp.
CTAATGCCATAAGCGCTTCAATAAACATCACAAGAAGCTACGTTTAAAGGTTTTAATTCTCCCCGTGAACTTGTCGGGGAGAATTTCTTTTTTAAGAAAATATGCGATTTTGGCATATTTGAGTTGATAGTTTTACGCTGCATTTATGGAGCAGATATCTAACAGATTAGTGGGCCAGTGTCTTCGCGATTTGCGAAAGAAGCAACGTCTTACTCAAGAGGCGGTTGCTGAGCACCTTGCTGGAGATCAAGCATTCATATCAAAGGTTGAATCAGGCGAGCGTGGCGTTAAACTCGGAGAAGTCTTTTCTTTTGCTGAAGCTCTAGGTATTGATGCCTTCGAACTCATCGAAGCTTTGCGTACGTATCGATAGTTTAGTTCAATTTTTTAATGCAAGAACCCTGTGAAAGACGTGCTTCTTAAAAGAGGTACCTCTTTTTCTGTTTGCCACGTCAACATCAAAAGATAAAAGAAAACGGCCCAGAGAATAATCTCTGAGCCGATTCAAGTCGTGGTGGCGGGGAAGGGAATCGAACCCCTGACACGGGGATTTTCAGTCCCCTGCTCTACCAACTGAGCTACCCAGCCATTGGTGCTTCGAAAAGCTTATTTACTATAACAGACTCAAGCGCTTCGTCAAGCGGGCAATTTATACAATCCAGAAATTTTTTCCACCAGTGAGGTCAAATTCAACGGTCATGCCCTTTATTGCAAAAAATGCCTCAACTTGCTCTTTTGTTTTCTCAAGCTCTTGACCATCGATTTTCTCGCGTTCATCGGGTTTCTCGCTAGAGGGGAGCTCTATCCACAGAGACTGCTTGCCGCATGCATCGCGCAGGTGAACTTTGCTTCGAAGACCCTGCTGAGCAAGTCTTTCATTAAGGTGAATGAGGTCAAAAAAGTTGACGATTTTTGGCATGCTAACTCGTTTCTCTAAACGCTCGCTCTTAAGCATACACGTTTGCAAATTGGTACAATAGATGACTAGCTTGAACTAGGTCAGCGGTCGTTGCTGCCTCCACTGAATAAACTATTCGAGGGGAAATTATGGCCTTTACGAGAAAAGAATTCTTGTCCCTTTCTGCTTTGGGAGCTGCGGGTACCTTGGCCGCATGTACTCCGCAAGCAAGGACATCTGATGATACGAATCAGCCTGCATCTAACGTGGACCTTGAAGAGTTCAAGTCACTCAAGCTGGACATGACCCAGTGGAGCTATGACGAGGATAACGACTGCTACTATCAGCTGGGCATTCAGTACTGCACTAAGCCTGCAAGCAAGTCGGTAAACACTCTCTCGGTTTTTGTTCCTGGAAAGTATCTCTCGGGAAAGAAGAATGGCTCTACGTACGAGTGCGAAGTGAGCGAGAAGGCCGTTGTAGGCAGCTTCACCGCAAGTACCGCGCCAATCGTCATGCCTATTAACACAGCAACGCTCGCCCCTCAGAGCGCTCCTACAAGTTACTCATACGAAGGCCTTGCACCGTACCTTGAGGCTGGTTGTGTGTACGTA
>JABZHE010000229.1:0-1487 GCA_015259025.1 Atopobium sp.
CCATAAGCTGCGTCTCGGTATAGTCCTGCACCTCGTCAATCATGACAAACTTGACGTTTTTCTCGCCAGCTCCTGTGATAAGAAGTCGCAGGTAAACGCACTCGGCGCCACTGAGCGCGGAGGTGTTGAGCATGCGCATGCCAATGCGGTCGATGCGGAGCCAGGAAGCGGACTCGATGACCTCGTGCGCAGAGGCAAAACGCCAGTTGAGGAACTCGCGGGTGCGCGCCAGAACTTCTTCCTCGTCGGAAGGACTGATGGTGCGACCAAAGACCTCAAGCTGCTGCTCAACGTCAAGGGAGAGCATCTCTTCCTGGATTTCGTCGTTGTGAGCCATCTGGCCAAGTCTGCGCTCCAGGCGGGTGTGGATCTCGTCTTTGGCAAGTGCAATGAGGCGCGGGCCAACAGGGAATGGGGAGAACTTTGCCACGGAACTAGCCACCTGAGCTGGCTTAATAAGCGTGGTTCCCTCAACAGAAATGGCCTTGAAGTCATCCTCGTAGAGCTCAAGTGTGGCAAGTTGCTCTTCAAGTTTCTTCAGAGAATTGGGGTTGTTGTGGGCGCCCGAAGCGTGGTCGGCCAGACCTAAAGCCTTGAGGAAAGAATCCCAGGTAAATACCTGCGGATTGTGCTCGCCCATGCTGGGCAAAACGGTGTTGATGTAGCGACCAAACATCTCGTTAGGGGTAAACAGGTACACCTGATCTGCGGTAAGTGTAGTGCGCTGCTGGTACAGAAGGTACGCTATGCGCTGCAGCAAAACGGACGTCTTACCTGAGCCCGCAATGCCGTTGACCAGCAGAACTGGCACGTCCTCATGCCTGACCACAACGTTTTGTTCGCGCTGGATAGTTGCAGTGATGGCCTGCAGCTTCTCGGTGTGCTGTCGCTTTAGGGCTGCAAGCAGCAGAGAATCTTCGATGGCAACTGTTGTGTCAAAGTAGAGGTTCAGCTTGTCGCGTGTGATGTCAAACTGTCGGCGAAGCTCCAGCTCAACCGTTCTTTTCTTGCCGTTTACCTGGTATGATGTAGTACCCATCTCTTGGTTGTAATACGTCTCGGCAACGGGGCTGCGCCAGTCAACAATGAGCGGCGTGCGATCTTTGTCAGTGATGCCAGCCGCGCCAATGTATACATCGCGAGAAGGACGTCCAGGTCGCATTTTGAGCGTGACCTTAGCAAAGTAAGGCTGCCTCAAGAGGATTTCGACTCGACCGAGTTTCTCGACAGTGAAATCGTGGTACTGGTTGTAGGTATCAATAACGCTGTTGAGCGTCTCAATGGCCGCAAGGGTCTCGATGGTTTCGTCCGCTCCACCAAAGTCTGGGCGGATTTCTTCACTCATCTGACGAAGGTCTCTAGCTGCATCTTTTTGCGTGGTGTTGAGCGTTGTGTCCAAATCCTCACGAATCTCAACAAGCTTTTGATAAACGTGGGAGAGGTGCTCTTGCTCTTGCTGGTGGATTGGATCCATGATGCTCCTAGAT
>JABZHE010000022.1:0-9352 GCA_015259025.1 Atopobium sp.
CTGATATTGTTTCTGATCCTTATGGCAGCCTTGATCCAGAAGATCCAACGGTTCTGGTATCTTTTGCGCGCTCTGGTAATAGTCCAGAGAGCCTTGCTGCAGTAAATATTGCTCGCAAGATTGTCAAAAATCTTTTGCTCATCAATATTACCTGTGCTCCTGAAGGAAAACTTGCCGTTGAATCCGCAGGTAAAGACGACACATTGCTGCTTCTTATTCCTGGCGCAAATGACCAGGGATTTGCCATGACCGGCTCTTATAGCTGTATGACACTTCTTGCAACTCTTGTATTTGATAGTGCTGATGACTCACAGAAGAAGGCTTGGATTTCTGATGCTGCTGAGCTAGGTAGGCAGGTAATTGAGCGCGAGGAAGAGATTGCTGAGTGGCTCAAGAGCGATTTCAACCGCATTACCTATTTGGGTTCTGGTCCTTTTGTGGGCCTTGCTCATGAGGCTCAGCTTAAGATTTTGGAGCTTGCAGCTGGTATTAATGCAACGTCGTGGGATTCCTCAATGGGATATCGCCACGGACCAAAGTCTTTTGTCGACGAGCACACCCTGGTGTTTGATTTTGTTTCCAATAATCCTTATACGCGTCAATATGATCTGGATATTCTTGACGAGATTAAGGGAGACCAGATTGCTGCTCTGACTATTGGTATTGAGCAAGAGGGGACAACAAACTTTACGGGAAGAACGTTTAGTCTTCCAGTATTCACAGAGCCTCTACCAGCACCTTATTTGGCTCTGCCTTTTGTAATGGTTGCTCAAGTGGTGGCACTCTTGAACTCAGTTCGTGTCAATAACAAACCGGATACACCTTCTCCAACTGGTCAGGTTAATCGAGTGGTTAAGGGTGTTACAATTCACTCACTATAGGAATTACTAAGAAGGGCGTGCCTATGGCGCGTCCTTTTGAGAATGATTGAGGTACGTATGAGTACATTTGCAGTTAAAGCAGATAAGTTCTTTTTGCCAGGAGCAACTTCTGGTCCAGGATATTTGCTCGTAGAAGACGGTGTATTTGGCCACTTTACTAAAGAGAAGCCAGAGTGTGAGATTGTTGACCGCACTGGTTCTTGGGTGGCTCCTGGCCTTGTTGATACCCATATCCATGGCTTCCTGGACCACGATATTATGGACTGCGATCCTGATGGCGTCATTGAGATTGCCCAGGGTCTGCTCTCTAACGGCGTAACTTCTTGGCTTCCAACAACACTAACCGCAAGCGTTGAGCAAACTGGTGATGCTTGTGAGTCCGTTGCTGATGCCGCAGAGGGAATTGCGGCAAACGGTATTGATGCTGCTCGCATCCAGGGCATCTTCCTAGAGGGACCTTTCTTTACCGAGAAACACAAGGGTGCCCAGAATCCTGCGTACTTCCTTGATCCAGATGTAGAGGTCTTTGATGAGTGGCAGGAGCGTGCTGACGGCTGGATTGCCAAGATTGCTATTGCTCCAGAGCGCGATGGTGCTCCAGAGTTCTGTGCAGAGATGGCAGACCGCGGTGTTCATGTTGCACTTGGTCACTCCGATGCAACGTATGAGGAGGCTCTTGCCTGCGTAAACGCTGGTGCAGATATCTTTGTTCATACCTATAACGGCATGAGCGGTCTTCACCACCGTGAGCCAGGTATGGTTGGTGCTGCAATGACTACCCACGGTACCTATGCAGAGGCCATCTGCGACGGCCATCACCTTAATCCTATCGCTGTTCGCGCTCTGGTAAATGCAAAGGGATATGACCACACCGTTCTTATTACAGACTGCATGCGTGCAGGTGGTATGCCTAATGGACAGTACAAACTTGGCGATTTCCCTGTTGTTGTTGAAGGCGGAACTGCTCGTCTGATGGATGAGTCTCATAGCCTTGCTGGTTCAATCCTTCGTCTGTTTGAAGGCGTGAAGAACGTCTTTGACTGGGGTATTGTTTCTGCTGAAGAAGCGGTTCGTATGGCTTCAGAAAACCCAGCTCGCTCTTGTGGAATTGATGATGTTTGTGGCTTCATCCGTCCTGGATATGATGCTGACTTTATTGTTGTTACAAAAGATCTTCAGCTTGAAGAGACGTTCCTTGGAGGAAAGAGCGTTTACAAGGCTTAAGCAGCAAATCTTGAGTAATGCAAACTAAAGGAAGCCTATGGAGTTCTATTCCCATAACTATTTAATTCACCATGCAACAGTATTTGACTGGACTCAGCTTGTTCTATTTGGCCTTGTTGCACTTCTAATGATCTTCTCGCTTGTGCATTACATGCGTGATAGAAAGAATTCTAAGTATCGTGAGCTGGCGCTTATTGCGCTGTTCTCATTAATCTTTCTTGGACTTCTACAGCTTGATCGTGTGCTAGAGGTCAATCAGACAAGTAAGCACTATGAGTCAATTGTTTCCTCACAAGAAAGCTTCGCTCGACGTCTTGAGGTTGATTTTGACCACGTGTACGTTGCCTTTGATAGCCAGGGAAATCCCTCGTATCTTGAGGTTGACGGTAAGTATTATCACGTTTTGAAAAATACCGAGAATGACTATGTCATTGAACAGATCAATCTCATTGGTAATGACATTAAGCATGTAGAGGAGTAGATCGATGAACTTTTATTTAGAAGTTGCCATTAAATTGTGCATCGGTCTTTTCTCGCTTGTTCTGGCAATTAACGTCAGCGGAAAAGGAAACCTAGCACCAACTGCAGCAATTGACCAGGTTCAAAACTTTGTACTTGGCGGCATTGTTGGCGGCATGATCTACAACAGTTCAATTACCATTTTGCAGTTCACCCTTGTCCTGCTTATTTGGCTCATTATTGTCATGGTTCTCAAATGGTTGAGAACAAACAATATGCTGGTCAAGCAGTTGATTGATGGACGTCCTGTTATTGTTATTGATAAGGGCAAGCTGCTTGTAGACAACTGTAGGTCTATGGGTCTCACTGCCTACGATGTGTCGCTGAAGCTTCGCCAGGCAGGAGTGAATTATATCTCAGACGTTAAGCGTGCCATTCTTGAGCAAAATGGACAGTTGATTATTGTTAAAAAAGGAGAAGAGAACGTTAGATTCCCGCTTATTACTGACGGACAAGTTCAGACGAACATTCTTGAGACGCTGGACCTGGAAGAGAATTGGCTTGAAAGAGAACTTGAGCATCAAGGTTATAAGTCTGCTTCAGAGGTTTATTTGGGTGAGTATAATAGTGGAGCTCTGATTATTACTCCGTATGCGGAGAAAGATCAGTAGCTTAGCAAGAGATAAAACAGTTAACCTGTTTATTCCAATTCCGTTTGCGGAAAAGATAAGAAATTTATCGTTGACTTGAATTGGAATATGTATACTAAGGCTAACTTTTAGAAAGCGGACTGTCGGATGACAGCCCGCTTTCGTGCTAAAGGGGAAGCATGAATGCATGTTCAGATGATGAGAAGTGAGTAGAAAGGCAAAGAAGTGAGGAGAAACATGGGTTTCTCGCCATGTTTTTATGCTTGGTAGCGAGGACAATCGCACGATTTTGTTTGAAGAATTTGGCACTACACCATATTGGTTTTTATAGTTTTGGGAGATGTAACATGAATTTGAATCCAACCGTTTCTCGTCGTAGCGCACTTGTAGCATCCGCTTTTGGCGTGAGTGCTATTCTTGCTGGCTGCAAGCCTGAGGCTCAAAAGCAAGAAGGAGCTTCTGATAATAAAGACCAGAAGAAGCTCAGCATTGTTGCAAGTTTTTATCCTATGTACGATTTTGCAAAGCGCATCGCTGGCGATCATGCTGAGGTAACATGCCTCGTTCCAGCAGGTACTGAGCCACATGATTGGGAGCCATCCAGCAAGGATATGAAGACTATCCAGGAAGCAGACTTCTTGATTTACAACGGTGCTGGTATGGAACACTGGGTTAAGGACGTACTTGATGGACTTGGTTCTGGCACAAAACTTACAGCAGTTGAGACCAGCAAAGACGTTAAACTTCTTGAGCTTGAAGAGGACGATGATCACGATCATGAGGAGAAGAAAGACGACCATGATCACGATCACGATCATGGCGGAACTGACCCTCACGTTTGGCTGAGCCCTCTGAATGCAAAGATTCAGATGAAGAATATTTGTGATGCGCTTTCCGAGAAGGACTCTGAGCACAAGTCAGAGTATGCTGCCAATCTTGATAAGGCAAACGCAGACTTTGATACGCTTGATAGTGAGTTCCACAAGGGTCTGGATTCACTACCTAACAAGACCATTGTTGTTTCTCACCAGGCATTTGGTTATCTATGTGAGGCATATGGTCTTACACAGATGCCAATCGAGGGTGTTGAGGCAGATGCAGAGCCAAATGCTCAAGAAATGAAAGAGATTACTGAGTTCGTAAAAGAGCATAATGTAAAGGTTATTTTTACGGAGGAACTGGTAAGTCCTAAGGTTGCTCAAGCAATTGCTGAGGCAACAGGCGCTCGTGTTGAAGAGCTTAACCCACTTGAGGGACTTACTGATGACGAGCTCAAGGCGGGCGAGGATTACCTCTCTGTTATGCGCGAGAACCTCAAGGCTCTTGAGGGCGCTCTCGCATAGTGTGTTGCCAGCTTAGGCTGGATGTTTGGAGGACGTGTTGCAGGAAAGTCAGATAGCCGTTTCGCTTCAAGACGTGAGTTTTTCTTACAAGAAGACGCGTGTCTTAAGCGATGTAAATTTAGACGTTCATCAAGGTGAGATTTGCGCGCTTATTGGTGATAACGGTGCAGGTAAATCCACATTATCACGAATTGTGGTAGGAGAGCTTGAACCTACAAGTGGTAAGTCACTTCTTTTTGGAACGCCCTCGACTCGGTTTAAAGACTGGGAGCGTGTAGGCTATGTCCCTCAGCTGCCTTCAGAATCGGTTAATCGCTTTCCTGCAAGCGTCGTCGAGCTTGTGGATGCAAGTCAGTATGCTCGTGCCAAAAAGGTAAAGATGAGCGCAAAAGAGCGTCGCGAGCGCACGCTTGAGGCACTTGACCTTGTAGGTATGACTGACTTTTCCACGCGTATTATTAGGGAACTCTCTGGAGGACAGCTCCAGAGAGTTCGCCTTGCCTGCGCGCTGGTAGGAAACCCATCACTACTTATCCTGGACGAGCCTACAACTGGTCTTGATAAAGAGAGTCGCAATCATTTTTATAGCCTAGTGCGAGAAGCCCATGCAGCTCGAGATCTTGCGGTACTTATTGTTACGCATGATCTTGCAGCTCTTGATGCGCTGGCTTGTCGAGTTGTTGAAGTTGCTGACCACAAAGCTACAGAAATTGCAGGTAGGGGTCACGGTCATGATCACTGTGCAGTTCATGGAGCTCACTGTGACCTTGACTCTCATCATGTCCACGACCACAATCGCGGAAAATTAGATGATTTTGCTTTAACGGAGTCCCTTGGTCCTGCGTCCGACGTTGTTCAAGATGCCCAAGACTCGTACGAGAGGAGGGCATAAATGTTTGAATACGTATTTATGCAGCGAGGAATTCTTGTGGGAATTCTTCTGGGAGCAATTATTCCGCTGGTAGGCGTTACGGTTGTATTGAAGCGCCTTTCTATGATTGGCGACGCTCTCTCACATACCTCTCTTGCAGGTGTTGCAGGAGGCATGATTGCGGGCATTAATCCTGTTGCCGGAGCAATTGCCGCTTGTTTGGGTGGTGCTCTTTGTGTTGAGGGAGTACGTCGCCACTTTAAAGATCAGTCAGAGCTTGCAGTTGCTATTGTTATGGCAGCAGGCATTGGTCTAGCAGGTGTTTTGTCAGGTTTTGTTCCCAATTCATCAAGCTTCAACAGCTTTATGTTTGGCTCAATTTTGACCGTGAGCGAGCAAGAAGTTCAGATGATTGTGGTCATTAGCGTACTTGCAGTCGCATTCTGCTTCTTCCTTAGAAAAGAACTTTTCTTGATGTCTTTTGATGAGCGTCATGCCCGTTGTGTTGGTGTACCCGTAAGTCTTATTAATTTTGGCTTTGTTATCGCAGTAGCTTTGGTGGTTGCCGTAGCAGCAAGAACGGTTGGCTCACTTATTGTTTCATCCATGATGGTAGTTCCTGTTGCCTGTGCTTTGCAGATTTCCCGCAGCTGGAAGCAATGTTGTTTGTATGCAAGCACGGTGGGTATGCTGACCTCACTTGGTGGACTTGTTGTCTCCTATGAGCTTGGCCTTAAACCTGGAGGAACCATCGTTCTTCTCGCGGTTGTTACGCTTTTGTTTATCTTTCTGGTAAAAAGGGTTGTGCTGCTGCTCAAAACTCGCACAGTGTGATACTCTGAACAAAGTGCGTTGACGGAGAGGTCTGCCGGAGCACGTTGTGAACAGAGAGGGTGTTCGTGGTTGAGAAACACCTGCACAGCGCTGGTAGAGTTCACTCCCGAGCTACAACTTGAACGGCGTCATTGCTTAGTAGGGAAGTCGTCTGCCTAACGAGACTAGGCTTTCAAGTGGATTGCACAGAGAGAAAACTGCGCAATCAACCGAGGTGGTACCGCGGAAATTTTCCGTCCTTGGGCATATGCTCAGGGACGGTTTTCTATTGAAAGGGTAATTACATGGGAATGTCTGAGGAACTCTCGGCAATTCGCGAGCAAGTACTTGAAGGAATTGCTAAGGCAACAAACCTTGAAGCACTTGAGAAGGTGCGCGTTGCATCAATGGGAAAGAAGGGCTCTCTTACCGCAATTATGCGTATGATGGGTCAGGTTCCCGCAGATCAGCGCCCTCAAATGGGTCAGCTTGCAAATACCGTTCGTGCTAACGTTGAGACCGCTATTCGCGAGCGTCAGCTTGCCTTAAAGCGAGAAGCCCTTGAGGCTCAGCTTAATGCTGAGGCAACTGATATTACCCTTCCAGGTCGTCGTCTGAGCCCTGGTACTCAGCACCTCATTGAGCAGGTACGTGAGGAGATGGAAGACATCTTTATCAGCATGGGCTACACCATTGAGACAGGCCCTTATGTTGAGACTACCTACTACAACTTCACAGCGCTGAACGCTCCTGAAGATCACCCAAGCCGCTCTGGTAAGGATACGTTCTACGTAGTAGACAACGCGCCAGAAGGTAAAGAATCGCACGTACTGGGCGAGTCCGACGTGCTTCTTCGTACGCAGACTTCTGGCGTACAGGTACATACCATGGAGACAAAAGAGCCTCCTATTTACATGATTTGCCCTGGTACGGTATTCCGTCCTGACACAGCAGACGCTAACCACCTGCCTCAGTTTACGCAGATGGAAGGCCTTGTTGTTGATGAGGGAATCACCTTTGGTGACCTCAAGGGCACCCTTGACCACTTTACTCGTGAGATCTTTGGTAAGGACCGCGCTACCCGCTATCGTCCTCACTTCTTCCCATTCACCGAGCCAAGCTGCGAGGTAGACGTTTCTTGTGGTGTTTGCCACGGTGAGGGCTGCCGTTTCTGCAAGAACACGGGCTGGCTTGAGATTCTTGGTTGCGGCATGGTTGACCCTAATGTCTTCAAGTACTGCGGTATTGATTCCGAGAAGTACACAGGCTTTGCCTTTGGCATTGGTGTTGAGCGTGTTGCAGCGCTTCGTTATGACCTTCCTGACCTGCGCATGCTCATCTCTGGTGACCAGAGAGTTCTGCGTCAGTTCTAATCATCGGCGTCTTACTAGAAAGGCAATCACATGCGTGTATCTTATGAATGGCTGAAGACGCTCGTTGATCTTCCTCAGGATCCAAAAGACCTTGAGCGCGAGTTTGTGCGCACTGGTACTGAGGTTGAAGCGGTAGAGCGTGTTGGCGCTAACCTTGACTATGTTGTTACAGCTCAGGTTGTGAGCAAAGAGCCTCATCCTGATTCTGATCACATGTACGTTACCCTTGTTGACGTGGGTAACAACAATGTGGATAAGGACGGAAATCCTGTTCCTCTACAGATTGTTTGCGGTGCTCAGAACTTTAATCAGGGAGACCACATTGTTACGGCAATGATCGGTGCGGTGCTTCCTGGAGACTTTAAGATTAAAAAGTCCAAGCTGCGTGGCGTTGAGTCTTGCGGCATGAACTGCTCTTCTCGCGAGCTGGGTCTTGGCGATGACCAGAGCGGCATTATGATTCTTCCTGAGGATGCTCCAATTGGTATGCCACTTACGGATTACCTGGGCATGTCTGACGTTGTTCTTGATTGTGAGATTACCCCTAACCGTCCTGACTGCCTCTCTATGACAGGTATGGCTGTTGAGGTTTCTGCAATGTATGACACTGACACCCATATTGAGCTTCCACGTGTTACGTCTGAGTCTGGCGCAGATGCATCTGAGCAGGTTGATGTTACCATTGCTGATCCTGAGCTCTGCTCAAGGTACACTGCTCGCGTGGTTCGAAACGTCAAGATTGGCCCAAGCCCTGAGTGGCTTGCTCGTCGCGTTACGGCTTGTGGTGGCCGCTCAATCAACAACGTTGTTGATGTTACTAACTACGTGATGTACTTGACTGGCCAGCCTCTACATGCTTTTGACCTCGGAAAACTTACCAAGGAAGATGGCAAGTACCACATTGTGGTTCGTGCTGCAGAAGACGGTGAGCACATTGTGACGCTTGACGGAGAAGACCGCGAGCTCACGTCCGATATGACGGTCATCACAGATAACGGTAAGACTCCTATTGCACTTGCTGGTGTTATGGGTGGCCTGGATTCTGAGATTACCGAGAATACCGTTGATGTTCTTTTGGAGTCTGCGGTCTTTGATAATGGACACATTAGCCGTACCAGCAGAAACCTTGACCTTATGAGTGAGGCTTCTATTCGCTACGAGCGTCTTGTGGATCCAAACGGCTGCGCATCTGTTGCAGATATTGCAGCAGCTCTCTTTGAGGAGTGCTGTGGTGCTGAGGTTTGCCCAGGTATCGTTGATGTGTATCCAAAGGTAAAAGAGGCAGTAACTATTACGCTTCGTCCAGAGCGTGTCTGCGCACTTGCAGGTGCTCAGATCCCAGAAGAGTTTATGGTTTCTCGCCTTACGCGTCTTGGCTGCAAGGTTACTCCTGCAGACAACGGTGAGTTGAGCGTTGTTGCTCCTACAAATCGTCCAGACCTTACACGCGAGGTTGACCTGATTGAGGAGATTGTTCGTCTGTGGGGCGAAGGCGATATTGAGGCAACGCTTCCTGCTGCTAGAAACCATGCTGGTGGCCTGACCTCAGAGCAACGTCAGATTAGAAAGATCGGTCGCACGCTGCGCGCTCTTGGCTTGAACGAGACAAAGTCGTATCTGTTTGCAAGTCCAGACGACCTCTCTAAGCTTGGCATGAGCGAAGAGGGAAGAGGCGTGCCTGTAAAGGTTATGAGCCCACTTGTTGCTGACCAGTCTGAGATGCGCCGCTCTATTGTTC
>JABZHE010000230.1:0-1468 GCA_015259025.1 Atopobium sp.
TTAGGGTACATATCAGAAGATTCATCAGGTCAGCGCTAAAGGGTGCTGACTTTCTACCTACAGGAGGATTTTTGGCTAGAAAACGCGTACATAAAGGAAACCGTCGTCAGGGACGTGCAAAAGTCTCAAAGCGACCATCAGCGCTGCTTACGGGCACGTTGAGCCTTTCTCGCCCAGGAGTTGCTACCGTAAGCACCCCTGAGGGAACGTATGCGCTGGCCAAGCACGGGATTCATGAGGCAATGCACGGAGACGAGGTCCAGATTTCGCTGGTCTCGGCCAAGGGAAAGACTCCTCTGGCTAACGTGCGCTTTGTGCTTACGCGAGCTACTCAGACGTTTTTGGGCATCTACCACGACGCTGGCCCACTTGGCGCTGTAGTGCCGCTGGATAGTCGCATCCAGCGAGATTTCTTTGTGCTTCCCGAAGATCCTTCTGTTGGACGTCATTACGTTTTTGAAGGTGACGTGGTTGTTGCGCACATCACGGAGTACCCAACGCGTAAAAGCGCTGCTGTGGTTACCATTGAGCGTCGCGTGGGCTCTGCCGAAGATCTGGACATGAACGTTGAGGCAACTATTGCTTCGTATGGTCTGGCAACAGAATTTCCTATCAAGGCGCAAAGGCAGGCCGAGAAGATCTCCGTTGACGCAGATAAAGCGCTTGCGGAAGACGTCTCAAGACACGATTTGCGAGAAAACCTGTGTATCACCGTAGACCCTGCAGATGCTAAAGACTTTGATGATGCTGTTGGTGCGCGCAAGCTTGAAGACGGCGGCTTTGAGCTGTGGGTTCATATTGCAGACGTGGCTCACTATGTGAAATGGGATTCTCCCATTGATCTGGAAGCTCGCATGCGCACCTGCTCGGCATATTTAGTTGACCGCGTGTTGCCTATGCTTCCAGAGAAACTCTGCAACGATGTTTGCTCTCTGCGACCAGCTGAAGACAGGCTGGCCATGTCGGTAAAGATGACTTTGAGCAGCTCAGGCAAGATTCTTGGCGCAACGGCCATGAATTCCGTTATTCGCTCACGAGCAAGACTTAGCTACGACCAGGTAGATAGCTATCTCCAAGGAGATGCTACGGCACTTGACTCTGCCGTTTCTGCAGAAGACGCTGGCGTAATCAAAGAAATGATTGGCGTGCTCAATCAAATCCGCGCGCTTCGAGAAGAAATTCGCGAGAAACGCGGCTCAGTAGATTTTGAGAGCGTGGAAGCGCGCGTAGTGCTTGACGAGAATAACAAGCCAGTTGGCGTGTCGGTGCGCGAGCGCACTCAGGCAACAGGGCTTATCGAGGAAGCAATGCTCGCGGCTAATGAGAGTGTTGCGCACATGCTCAGCCAGCATGACCTAGAGTCGGCATATCGCGTGCATGAGCAGCCTTCTCCAGAGTCACTTAAGCTTGCGGTCACTCCGCTTGTGGCGATGGGCGCTCTTGAGCCAGATGTTGCGTCTCGTATTGC
>JABZHE010000231.1:0-1467 GCA_015259025.1 Atopobium sp.
CCATATTGACGGTCTTCCTGACTTTACTGCGCTGCGTTTTACCAAGTACAACCAGTATGAGAGCATGATTTTGCCACTAGTCAGATATCTTGAGAATCACGGCGTAAGCGTTGACTACGGTATGGATGTCAAGAACGTCATTATCAACGACACCAATGGTAAAAAGGTAGCCACTCAAATTGTTTACGAGAAGAACGGCTCACAGCAGACCATTGATCTAACCGAAGACGATTTGTTGTTCATCACCAATGGCTGCTGCACCGATACCTCTTGCTATGGTGATCAAAATACTGCTCCTGACATCAGCAACGTTAGAAATGGCGTAGGGGAGTCCTGGGATCTGTGGAAGAACATTGCAGCTCAGGCCAAGCATGGCGAGTACGGCAATCCCGATAATTTCTGCAGCGACTTTGAGGCAACCAACTGGATGAGCGCTACTATCCAGACAAAAGACGAAGAGATTATCAAGAAGATTATTGGCGTCTGCAAGAGAGATCCAAGAGAAGGTAAGGTCACAACCGGCGGTATTGTAACCGTCAAGGATAGTACCGATAACTGGTACCTCTCATGGACCATCAACCGTCAGCCACAGTTCAGAGCACAGGACAAGGACACCGTACTTATCTGGGTCTATGCATTGAGCACTAACAAGCCTGGTAACTTTGTTAAGAAGGCTATGCGTAACTGCACCGGTGAGGAAGTGTGCCAGGAGTGGCTCTATCACATTGGTGTTCCAACCAAGAAGATTGAGGACTGGGCCAAGAACCGCTGCAACACCACTACGTGCTTCATGCCTTACATCAACGCATTCTTCCAGCCAAGAAAGGCTGAGGACAGGCCTCTGGTTGTTCCTGAGGGTTCCGTTAACTTTGCCTTTATTGGACAGTTTGCCGAGACTCCTCGTGACACCATCTTTACTACGGAGTACTCAATCCGCACTGGTATGGAGTCTGTCTACACGTTGATGGATGTTGATAGGGGCGTACCAGAGGTTTGGGGTTCTCAGTACGACATCAGAGAGCTTCTAAGGGCAACCTACTATGCTCTGGACAAGAAAACGCTTGATAAGGCACCGCTCTCGTTCAAGGAGAAGATGCTCTTAAAGGTAGTTCTCAAGGCCGTTAAGGGCACTGATATTGAGCTGCTGCTAAGGAACAGCGGACTGATCAAGTAGAAGTGCGGAGAAACCCGCAGCGACGCGGGAAAATCCACAGAGTCAAAACGATTGACTACACGCGATTAGACACGTGCAAGAAACACAAAAGTGGCTGCAGATGACACGTCAAATGCAGCCACTTTTTGTTAAAAATGCATGTGGTACAAACAGCGAAAAAACAAATTATAATTTGTAGCGGTAAGAAAAATGTAATGGTGCTGCGTCCAACTTAAATCAAAATACAACACTATTTTGAGGAGATTATAAGATGAACGACTACTTAAAATTAAATCAAGATAGATGGAATAAGG
>JABZHE010000232.1:0-230 GCA_015259025.1 Atopobium sp.
TTCACGCTCTGTCCGAAATTGCAGCACACGCATTTACCAACACCTATTATGGTTTACTACACAACGTTTCTGACACAGGAGGAGACAATGAGTCATAAAGAAATTACCTGGAATAACCTGCAGATTCCTGTTGTTGGAAGTTTTGATGTAGTCATCATTGGCGGTGGCGTCTCTGGCTCTGCTTGCGGAATTCGCTGGGTAAATGAGGGTCTCTCTACCCTCATAGTGGA
>JABZHE010000232.1:240-1461 GCA_015259025.1 Atopobium sp.
CTTCATATGTCCGTCATCTACCTGTGCTTTCTGCCATTGAACAGCAGCTTTTGGCTTCAGGCGACGCTACGCGCGACGACTACACTACCATGATCTGGTTTGCTCCTGAGCGTTTGGGAGAAGTGTATGAGCAGCTCTACACCACTAAAGGTGGACAAATCCTTTACGATACATCGCTTGTAGCTGCAGTTTTGTCTGATGCAGATGACGAGAAAACCATCACACATGTTATTCTCGCCTCAACAGAAGGTTTAATCGCAGTAGCTGCTCAAACATGGATTGACGCATCGGGTGATGCGGTTTTATCTCGAGCTGCTGGTGTTCCAGTTGCAGCTGGTGATGAGGACGGTATTAATCAGGTTTGCAGCCTGCGTTTTACTATGGGCGGAATTGATGTTGAGCGCTATAGGGAGTACGTGCTTTCACTTGACGATCACTTCTCGCCATTGGTCGAAGGATATTTCTTTGAGTCTGCGATGGTTGCAGGTAAGAATTTTAAGCTGGAGCCAAAGTTCCGTGAGGGAATTGAAGCAGGCATTCTTGAAGAAGAGGACCTGCGCTATTACCAGATCTTCTCGCTTCCTGGAAAGCCAGGTTGCATGGCGCTAAACTGTCCGCATATTGCAAGCATGCGTACAAACACCTCGGGAGCCGCGCGTTCTAACGCAACAGTTGAGGCACACGCTCGCATTCGCCGACTAGTTACGTTTTTACAGCGCATGATGCCTGGATTTGAGCAAAGCTACCTTATGGAGCAGGCTTCATTGTTAGGTGTTCGTGAGAGCTGGCGTGTTGAAGGTAAGACAATGCTTACCGAGGAAGATTACGTCAACCAGGCTCGATTTGACGACGGTCTTGTTCGTGGCGATTGGTACATTGACGTTCACTCCAATAAGGGTGGACTCTTCCACAAAAACACCTACGAGCAAGGTGACTATTACGAGATTCCATTCCGATCGATGGTCACCAAACACATCAATAACCTGGGAGTTATTGGGCGCTGCATCTCTACAACGTTTTTGATGCAGGCAAGTGTTCGCATTATTCCAACGGTCACCGATATGGGTGATGCTATGGGTACGGCATGTACTCTGGCAAAACAGACTTCAACACCACTCGCTCAGCTAGATGGCGTGGCAGTCCGTGCTGAAGTTGAACAAATGAAACCTGTGAATTCATAATTGCTGTTTAAGAATTGTGGAAGCTGTGATAAACTTCTAC
>JABZHE010000233.1:0-1433 GCA_015259025.1 Atopobium sp.
GTTTGTTCGTACTGATTATTTGAGACTCACGTAATTACTCGGTAGCAGATACTTCTTCTGAAGCCTGTACCTCACCGGCATCATTTTTCTTAGCCAGCTTCTTATCAAGCCAACCAGTAAACGCAGGAGCTACCAGTGCAGTAATAACTACCGCAGCTGCAAGCTGAGCGTTTGCGTTTGCAACAACCTGAGCTGTATACGTTGGATCAACAGAAGCAACTGCAGCAGGAGTGGTTGTTGCGGTACCTGCAATAGTTGCACTTGCAAGGCTTGCCTTACCAGAACCACCAAGAAGACGCTCAACAAGCATGGTAAGGATACCTGTGATGATACAAAGAACTGCCAAAAGAATACCTGATGGACCGCCAGTAATAAGATTCTCAACACTCATGCCGCAGCCAAGGGCAAAACCAACAACAGCAATGCAAGGGTTAATACCAGGAACCAAAAGCCCCCTAATAAAAGGACTGAGATTGCCAAGAACAACGCCAAGAACAAGAGGAAACAGTGTACCGATAAGTGCGGTAGGAGAAATTGCTGCAACGCCTGCTGCGCCTAGAGCAATCATGGTAACTGCAGGACCTGCAACAAGAGACAGAACAGCAGCAGCACCCTGCTCATCAGGAGTTCCATACTCAGCAGTAATACCAATGTACAGAGCAACGTTACAGAAGGTAATGCCGCCAATAATAGAAAGCGCATTAAGACCAAAGAAGTTATCGTTCATAAATTTGGCAACAAAGAGACCAAAGGCAATAGCAATAGCAAGTTTTGGAATAAGGATGGTCAGGCCAGTCTTCAGAACCTTGGGAACCGTCTTAAGGTCAATAGAGGCGCCAACAAACAGCAGAACAATGCCAACAATAGCAGGAGCACCCTTAGCAACAGCTGTGGTAAAACTACCAATTTCTAGAACCTGAGGGAAAAAAGAGTGAAGCAGTAGGCCCACAGAAAGTGGATAAAGCATAATATCGCCAGGGAACCTGGGGACGCCAATCTTACGAGTTGTCTTTTGCTGTTCAGCTGCCATTATCAGCTCCTTTGCCCTGGTGGTCAAAAAATAGTTGACCTACTTTATCAGCACAAAGAATCATTTTTAAAAAGTACTGTACAAATTAACAATTTGGCTACAAACGCGAGAAGACCTTACAAGCTGCAAGGTCTTCTCGCGAAATTGGTGTAATTGAGCTGTAAAGACGGACTAAGACCAGAACTTAAATTTTGCCGCCCTCAACAACCATGGTATTTGGATCTACCTCGTCACCGTAAATTGGAGCAAGGGTCTCTTCATAATCCTTGTGGAAGAAGTTCTCCTCTGCAAGAGGACCGGTAATCTCGTTGTTGATAAACTCCAACAGCGAAGAGTTACCCTTGTGAACTGCAGCGGCAATAGTATCGGAGTCGCCCAGGTCATCAATGCCAACAACAAAGCC
>JABZHE010000234.1:0-1425 GCA_015259025.1 Atopobium sp.
ATTGTTAAGGGACCACAGACTGGTCAAACTTTTGAGCTCAATCTTCCACAGATTTCTCTTGGTAGAGACCCAAAGAGCAGCGTTTTCTTGAATGACATGACCGTTTCTAGAAATCATGCCACCATTGACCTTTCAAATCTTGCGCTTGGTTACGCAACTATTGAGGACCTTGATTCTCTCAATGGTACCTGGGTTGATGGCGCCATTATTAACAAAGCTACCCTGCGTGATGGTTCAACCATTCAGATTGGTACCTTCCGCATGGTCTTCCACACCAGTAGAGTTTCAGCTTAAGGTTAAAGGATAGCTTCATGGCTGATTCAGGCTTTCTTACCATTGGTAAAGTAGTCAAGAAATTACAGACTCTCTATCCTGACTTGAGTGTTTCTAAAGTCAGATATCTGCAGGATGAAGGTTTGCTTACTCCTACCAGAACTGCTGGTGGCTATCGTCTCTATTCCCAAAAAGACGTTAAGCGACTTGAGACTATTCTGTATCTGCAGAAAAGCCGTTTTATGCCACTCTCAGTTATTAGAGAAGAGCTTGATAGGCAAGATAAAAACCCTGAAGCTGAACAACAGGTCAAAGCTCAGACTGACGAGGCTAGCGTATCTGATGCTCAGGCTACACCTGAAGCTCAAAGTTCTTCTCGCCAGGCTCAACCACAGCTTGATGGAAAACAAGTATCTCAGGCAATTCTTGGTGCCACACATGCTGATGCCATTGTTGTGCCTGTAGATGATCCTGAGGTTGTTCAGAAATATCACGCTATTGATCGCATTCCAGAGATAGTGGGATGCGCTGTAGGCTTTGTGCGTCAGCTTTCTGAGGCAGGAGTTATTACCTTAAAGCGCTCTCCTCATGGTAGAGATCTTGTGGACGGTAAAGACCTTACGCTTATCCGTCTTTGTAGCGAGCTTCGCCACTTTGGTTTTGAGCCCAAAAACCTGTGTCAATACGTTATGGCCGCAAACCGTGAGTCTAGTATGTTTGCTAAGTCACTAGTCGTATACGCCAAAAAAGGCGGGGGAGTTGAAGTTGACCATACTGACGAGACTCGTCAGAAGTTTATGGCTGCTCTGACCCGCATGTTAGGCCTTACCAATGCGGTCAGAAATGAACTTATCACTAAATTAGTTCGTGAATCTTTTAAGGATATGCACTTAGACGAGTAATCTAGGTATATATAACTATTCATTGATTTTGATTTTGAATGTGAGGACATTGTGTCTACGTATGATTATGAGAGTCATATCATTAGCATTCCTGATTATCCAGAGCCAGGCGTTATCTTTAAAGATGTAACTCCACTTTTTAAAGATCCTGAGTGCTTCCACGCAGTTGTTGATGACATTGCAGAGCACTTTGCTGATGCAGGAATCACCTGCATCAGCAAAGTGCTCTGCAATGTCATCAACAACTGCG
>JABZHE010000235.1:0-1405 GCA_015259025.1 Atopobium sp.
GTCTCCAACTTGGGTGCTGCGCGTATTCGTATCCGCTCCCTGATGGCTGCTTTAAACGAGCAGCAGGCAGAGCTCGAGCGACTTTCAGCTGCTGGCCTGGTTACCGAGGCTGTTCCACAGGGTGTTCGCATGGCCGATGGCTCTCTGGAAAAGGCCAGAAGCGCTAGTTCTTCTCGCCGTGCACCCGTGTACCGCGAGGCAGAATCCGCAGCTTACGAGAAGGTCCGCTACACCAAGGAGATGCAGGAGGCGGGCTACACCATCCTGGCTCCGCAGATGGCGCCAATCCACTTTGAGCTGGTAGAGGAGCTGTTGAAGGGTGCGGGCTACAACGTTGTGCTGCTGCCTTCGGTTGACCAGGGCGCCGTTGACATGGGTCTTCGCTACGTCAACAACGACATCTGCTACCCATCCATCCTGGTCACGGGCCAGATTATGGAGGCGGTGCTTTCGGGCAAGTACGACCTGACCAAAACCGCGGTTCTGATTTCGCAGACCGGCGGCGGCTGCCGTGCAACCAACTATATTGCGCTGATTCGTAAGGCGCTCAAAGACGCAGGTCACCCAGAGATTCCGGTCATTTCTGTCTCCGCTGCTTCTGGCCTTGACGAGGACAATCCAGGATTCAAGCTGTTCAAGCCTGATTTGCTGATCAAGGCAGTCTACGCGCTGCTATACGGCGACCTGATCATGCAGCTGCTGTATCGCGTCCGTCCATACGAGGCTGTTAAGGGCTCGGCAAACGAGTTGTATGACCAGCTCATGGCCGATACACGCTCCAAGATCAACGGAATTTCTCGCAAGGAATTCTACAAGCAGTGCCAGCGTACCATCGAGCTGTTTGACAGCCTGCCAGGGGTCAATGACCGCCAGAAGCCACGAGTCGGCGTTGTTGGCGAGATTCTGGTTAAGTTCCACCCAACGGCTAACAATGAGCTGGTCAAGGTCATCGAGTCCGAGGGCTGCGAGGCCAACGTTACGGGCTTGGTCGACTTCTTCCTGTTTGGCCTCTCCAACGCGATCAACACGCACAAGGAGCTGGGCACCTCGCTCAAGAGCCGCATGACGCACATCGCCGGCATCAAGATGGTCCAGGGCCTGCGCGCGCCAATCAACAAGATGCTAGAGAAGTCCGAGCGTTTTGAGCCATACCCCAACATCAATGAGCTGGCCGAGAAGGCCGAGCAGATCCTTTCGCTCTGCAATACGATGGGCGAGGGCTGGCTGCTGACCGCCGAGATGTGCGACCTCATTGAGACAGGCACACCAAACATCGTCTGTGCTCAGCCATTTGCCTGCCTGCCTAACCACGTTGTCGGCAAGGCAGTCATCAAGCGCCTGCGCCAGATGCACCCCGAGTCCAACATTGTTGCTGTCGACTACGATCCAGGCGCGTCCGAGGTTA
>JABZHE010000236.1:0-1400 GCA_015259025.1 Atopobium sp.
GTATATCGACGGACCAAATAATCCACACTCAGGTGGTGATGCAGAGTGATTAAGCATTCCGCTAACGATATGGTCAGTGAGCAGGTAGATCGCTTGGTAGCCAAGTGTGCTCAAGAAAAGAACATCGTCTCTGAAGCTGCTCTCTACGAGTTGAAGCTTGCTGTTGAGGCATCTCCTGAAGACTTCATTGCTGACGAGGAAGAAAAGGCTTTTGCTCAATACGTCAACGTCATTGGCAAGTATCAAGCTGGAATTACTAAAGAAATTGATTCCGATGCGGACTTCTTCTCAAGCCGCATGGATCTGCTTAACTTCTTGCATAATCAGATGACAAATATCACTGAAAACCCAGCTCTTAACAGCACAAGTATCAACCTAGAAGCACAGAGAATCCTGGCGCAGATCTCCAACAATCATCCTGCAGCCATCCTTAACGACTTGCTTGACCTGCAAAAAGAATTCAACCCCATCTTTAGGCCAAAGTTGGAACAAGCAAAGCAAGAGCAAGGTGATGCCTGGAGCTGCGCTGAAGCTCGACCGCTTTTGCGCCTCTACGCACAGATTGCCCAGGTAGCAACCGATTGCGCTTGCTTTAAGCTTTCCAAAAAAGCCTGCGAAGATCTCTTGTTTTTCTCGCCACTGGATTTGCTAGGTGCACGTTTTACCTTGGCATATGTTCTTGCTCGCCTGGAAGACGAGGAAGGGCTCCACAAGCTTGACGAGAGTTGCGGGTATCAGTCAAATGCCTGGATGCGTCTGGCGTTTACGCTGTTGTTCTTCAAGTTGAATCGCATGCCCGCGGCAAAGCGCGCGCTGAAAGGCTTTGTTAACCTCGGCGAGGGAGCAGCATATGCGCTGCTCAGGCCATCTTTTGTTGATCTCTACATTCCGTGCAGGATCAACTTCACACCTGACACGTTTGCCGAGAACGTTATCGCAGTTCACGAGGCCGAAGCGATTATCGCCGACGTGCCGGAATTTATTTCGTGGGCAGAATCGGTGCCTGGCGTGACTCAGAGCGCTCGCGACTACGCATTTAAGGCCGGACTGGACTGGTGGGAAAACGAAGAATAGATGAAAGCTCAAAATCGCTTCGTTTAGCCCTAGAAATCTGCAGCATCTTTGCTATACTTTTTCTTCGCGTCCCCATCGTCTAACGGTTAGGACATCGCCCTTTCAAGGCGGCAATACGGGTTCGATTCCCGTTGGGGGCACCATAGAACGCAAATCCCAAGGCAGCAAACGCTCCCTTGGGTTTTTTCTTGGGCTCTTATTTTTTGGGTCTTCTTTTCTTAGGTCCTTATTTAACAGTTGGCGAGAAGGACCTCTTGTAGACTCTCAACCGATAGTCCAGCGCGCGCAAGAATATTGTGGTGAACGTCTGCTTCGAGGTATGTATC
>JABZHE010000237.1:0-1392 GCA_015259025.1 Atopobium sp.
CTCCAACTCCAACTCCAACTCCAACCCCTGATCCAACTCCAGCTCCAGCACCAGAGCCAGAGCCTGCTCCAGCCCCTGCACCAACACCAGCGAAGAAGTCCGTACTTCCTGCAACTGGTATCGCAGATGCTGTAGCTCCAGCTTCTGTTCTTGCAGTAAGCGGCCTTGGTTTTGTTGCTGCTTCTCGTAAGGTTCGCAAGTAAAAAACCCGCGGCTTTGCTGCGCGTAGCACACATATTGCATCACTAAAGCGCCTTATTCGGGCGCTTTTTTGTGTGGAAAATCGGTTGGGCGTCCGAGCAGAAATTGGGTACACTCTGAATAACAAAGTTCGGAGGTTGTTATGGACGATCAGCAGCAAAAATTCTCGCAGAACGGCAACGTGGAACAGGCATCCGCGCACCCATCTTCAACTGCGCTTGTGCTAGAAGGCGGTAGCTATAGAGGCATTTTTACTGCTGGAATCCTTGATGTGCTTCGCGAGAAGGGCGTCACCAACTTTGAGAGCGTGTGGGGAGTTTCCGCGGGCGCTATCAACGCCGTAAGCTTCAGGTCCAAGCAAATGGGCCGCGCCATGCGTATTATGCTGGCCTTTAGGGACGACCCTCGCTTTCTTTCGCTCCGCTCACTGATTACTACTGGCGACATTGCGGGTGCGGATTTTATGTTCGATGAGATCCAAAACCATTTGGATCCCTGCGATAACGAGGCGTTCAATCAAAATCCCATGCAGATGTATGTGGTTGCGTCCGATGTTACGTTTGGTACGTCGGCATATCTGCACGTAAAAAAGTTCCCGGAAGACGTGACTATGGTTCGAGCGTCCGCGTCGATGCCAACGGTTTCTCGCATGGTTGAGCTGGACGGACATCGTTATTTGGACGGCGGAACAACCGATTCAATTCCGTTTGCGGTGGCGCTTGGTCTGCCCGACGGAAAAGCTGAGTACGCGGTTGACGTTCCCGACCACACGCCGGCAAAGAAAGCGCTGGTCATTGTCACGCAGGACAGAAACTTCGTAAAAACCGACGTCAACGAGCAGGTTGCCATTCGCTCGAAGCTTTACTCCGCGTATCCGTACTTTGAAGCTGCGCTGGCTTCTCGCGCCGAGCGTTACATGGATCAGCGCAAACAGCTCTTTGAGCTGGAGGAAGAGGGTAGAGTGCTGGTGCTTGAGCCTCCCGAGCCAGTTGAAGTCAAAGTTAACGAGAAGTCCGGTGAGGCTCTGCTGTCTCTATACCTGACAGGTCACCAAGTTGCACTTGAGCGCCTCGAAGAGATTAAAAGTTTTATCGAGTAGGGTGCGCGAACCGGCACTCGCGTGACCTGCGGTGGCTTGCGCGTGACCTGCGCAGGAAGCACAAATTGATACGAAAAGAGTTTGTTTTGAAG
>JABZHE010000238.1:0-1392 GCA_015259025.1 Atopobium sp.
ATTTCTTATGTCCAAGAAATGGGAGGCAGTTCAAAACGACGTAGGGGACTGTAAGAAATGCGCTGTTCACGTGTGCGTTTACGCGCGCGTGCACTCGAACGCTTGCGCGTACGCGCACTTACTTGCGGTTGCAGACCTCAGCAGCAACCTTTGCGCCAAGAGCAACGTTGTTGAAGACCAGCTGAATGTTGGACTCAAGGGAGTTGTTACCAGTAATCTCAGCAACCTTTGCAAGCAGGAATGGTGTGGACTCCTTGCCGTGGATGCCGTTAGCCTCTGCCTCTGCAAGGGCCTTCTCGATAGCTGCGTCAATGGTGTCTTTATCCATTGCATACTGCTCAGGAATTGGGTTGGTAACCAGAAGGCCGCTGTTCATGCCAATCTGCTGCTGGGTAGTAAAGATCTCAGCCAGCTCAGCAGGGGAGTCAACGCGGTAATCAACGCTAAAGCCGCTCTTACGAGTGTAGAATGCAGGAAGTTCCTCGGTCTGGTAACCAAGTACAGGAACGCCCTTAGTCTCCAGGTACTCAAGGGTAAGGCCAAGGTCAAGAATGGACTTTGCACCAGCGCAAATGACCATAACAGGAGTCTGTGCAAGCTCCTCAAGGTCAGCGGAGATGTCCATGGTGGTCTCAGCGCCACGGTGAACGCCACCAATGCCGCCGGTTGCAAAGACGTCGATGCCCGCCATGTGAGCAATCATCATGGTAGTAGTGACGGTAGTTGCGCCGTCCTTCTTCTCAGCGATGATAACAGGGAGGTCGCGGCGGCTGACCTTAGCAACCTCGCGGCCCTTCTTGCCCAGGTAGTCAATCTCGTCAGCGGAGAGGCCGGCGCGCATCTGGCCATTAATAATTGCGATGGTTGCAGGAATTGCACCGTTGTCACGGATAATCTGCTCAACCTTCAGAGCGGTCTCGACGTTCTGTGGGTAAGGCATACCGTGAGAAATGATGGTGGACTCCAGAGCTACAACAGTCTTATTCTGCTCAAGAGCCTCTTTGACCTCGTCAGATACAACGAGAAAATCCTTCAGGTTAGACATATATACTCCAATCGTAAACGACTAATGGAACCGAAAGTAGTGCCGTGCGAACGCTTTGTGCCGTGCAGACGCGCTGTGCCGTGCAGACGTGCTGTGCCGTGCAGACGCGCTAAATACCTGCGCGCTTGATAACTTCTTCAACGTTGAGCTGGTCATTGATGGTGTCCTCGCCCTCAATGGCCATGCTGGAAGCAGCCATGCCTACCAGGCCGGTTTGCTCAAGCGTCATACCTTGAGTATACGCCCAGGTAATACCCGCCATCATGGCATCTCCTGCGCCTGTCATGTTGACCAGCTTTGCAGGAAGCAGTGGCAAGCGTACGGTCTTCTCGTGATCAGCGCAAAGA
>JABZHE010000239.1:0-1371 GCA_015259025.1 Atopobium sp.
TAACAGTTTTGCCAATCTTGTCTTGGCGTTTATTCAGATGGTTGGCACACTTGTGCTGCTGATTGTTCTTAACTGGCAGCTGACGCTCATCACTATTCTCTTTGACGTGTTAATTGTGATTTATGCGCGTTACGCAAGTAAGCGCTCTGCTAAGCATTATTCAGTACAGCAAAAGAGTCTTGGTGTTCTTAACGGTTTTGCTGAAGAAACCATATCTGGCCTCAAGGTGGTTAAAGTATTTAACCACGAGGATGCCAACTTTGCTGACTTCCAAAAGGTAAATGAAGAGCTCAGGCACTCTGGTACAAAAGCTCAGGCGTATGCGGCAACTATGGTCCCTATCACGGTTTCATTGACGTATATCAATTACGCCGTGGTCACCGTGGTTGGCGCTCTGCTTGCCGTAAACGGACACGCAGACGTTGCAAGCCTTGCGTCCTACCTGGTCTTTGTTCGTCAGGCAGCCATGCCGTTCAATCAGTTCACGCAGCTTTCCAACTTCCTGCTCACCGCTCTTGCCGGCGCCGAGCGTATCTTTGCAGTTATGGAAATGGCTCCCGAGGTTGATGAAGGCAAGGTTGACCTGGTCCGCGTTAGTGGCTATGAGTCAGGAGAAGAGTCCTGGGCTTGGGTCAAACCATCTGGCGAGAAAACCCCTCTTGCTGGAGACGTCCGCTTTGATGACGTAACCTTCGGATATGACGATGATCAGACGGTTCTTGCAAACCTCACGCTGTTTGCAAAGCCTGGCCAAAAGATTGCGTTTGTCGGCTCAACCGGTGCTGGTAAAACAACCATTACCAACCTTATTAACCGCTTCTACGATGTTCGTAGCGGAACCATCACCTACGACGGCATTCCTATCAACGACATCAAGAAATCTGCGCTGAGGTCTTCTCTTGGTATTGTTCTGCAGGATACACATCTGTTTACGGGTACCATTGCGGACAATATTCGCTTTGGTAAGCTGGACGCCACTGATGACGAGGTTATCGCTGCGGCAAAGATTGCAAACGCGGATAAGTTTATTCGCCGGATGCCTCGTGGTTACAATACCGTACTTACCTCCGATGGCGCTAACCTTTCTCAAGGTCAGAGGCAGCTTTTGGCAATTGCACGCGCTGCAATTGCTGATCCTCCTGTACTCATTCTGGATGAGGCAACTTCCAGTATTGATACGCGTACTGAGGCACTTATCGAGAAGGGCATGGATGCCCTAATGGCAGGCCGTACCGTCTTTGTGATTGCTCACAGGCTGTCTACGGTTCGAAACTCTGATGCCATTATGGTTCTGGAGCATGGCCGTATTATTGAGCGTGGTACTCACGACGAGCTTATTGCCAAGCACGGAGAGTATTACCAGCTGTATAC
>JABZHE010000023.1:0-9322 GCA_015259025.1 Atopobium sp.
CCCTCTGGTACAGGAGAAGAAAAATGTGCGCCCTGACGACGCGGAGAAGAACCATTGGATAGGGTGGGCATTTAGTCTCCCTTATTAATCTGAGCATCAAGCCATGATTGCAAAAAGAGCGAAGCAGCAACCATGTCAACTTTTCCACGCATGGCTTTTTCAGATAAACCTTGCGCTCGAAGAATCTTCTTTGCTTCCGCAGAAGAAAGTCTTTCGTCAGTAAATTCTAATGGAAGTTGGCAGTTCTTCGCAATTTGCTCAGCTTGAACGGTAATTTTTTGGGCCTGTGGTCCATCTTCGCCGGCGAGCGTTTTAGGACGACCGCACAAAAGCAGTTCTGGTTCCCAATCCTCAAGCACAGCTTTAAACGTGCGTGCATGTGAGAGCACCTCTTGCGCAGGAAGCACACAAACAGGTGACGCAATAGCACCATCGGGGTCACTTACAGCAACCCCGATGCGAACTTCACCAATATCTAGAGCTAAAACGCGCAAACGTTACGCACCAAGCTTTGTTCTTGCAGCCTCAAGTGCTGCGTCAATTCCTGCAGCATTTGAACCGCCTGCCTGTGCCATTGCTGGCTTGCCGCCACCGCGACCACCAACAAGCTCTGCAATCTCTTTGACAATGTCTCCTGCCGAGAAACCCGCTGCAACTGCAGAATCAGTTGCACCTGCAAGCAGAGAAACCTTACCGTCAGCGGTTGCGGATGCGATGACGCAAGCAACAGGCTGGCCGTCAGATGCGTCGCGGATACCATCCCATGCAGAGCGGAGCTCTTTGCCAGAAAGGCCCTCAAGCTTAGCAATTACGCAGCTATAGCCGTTAAGCTGAACAGCAGACTTAAGTGCTTCTGCTACCTGGTTGCTACCTGCTCCAGTAAGAGCAGCCTCAAGCTTATGGTTTGCAGTGCGAAGGTCCTGCTGCAGCTGCTCAACGCGGTCTGCAACAGCGGAAGGACGAACCTTCAGAGCTGCAGCAACCTCATCAAGCTGAGCCAGACGCTCATCAACGTACTCAATAGCGCCCATAGAGGTTACAGCCTCAATACGCCTTGAGTTAGAACCGACGGAGCTCTCAGAAATAATCTTGAAGAGGCCAAGGTCAGCAGTGTTGCGTGCATGAGTACCGCCACAGAGCTCGCGAGAGAATGGGGCATCTTCTGCGCCAGCAGAAACAACACGTACAACATCGCCGTACTTCTCGCCAAAGAGTGCAACAGCGCCAGCTGCCTTTGCGTCTTCGATGCTCATGATCTGAGTGACAACAGGTTTAGCAGCAAAAATCTCTGCATTTACCATGCCCTCAATACGATCAAGCTCATCTTTGGTAAGAGCCTCAAAGTGCGTAAAGTCAAAGCGCATACGATCTGGAGCAACAAGAGAACCAGCCTGGTTAACGTGATCTCCCAGAACCTTCTTGAGTGCAGCGTCAAGCAGGTGAGTTGCCGTGTGGTTGCGGCGAATGAGCTCACGGCGACCAGCATCAATGGTTGCGGTGACAGAATCACCAACAGAGAGTGTGCCCTCCTCCACCACGCTAACGTGGGACTCAAGACCACCGTCGCGGTGTTTGGTGTCAGTGACGTGAACGTAGAGACCAGGAGCTGTCAGCTTGCCGGTGTCCCCTACCTGGCCGCCCATCTCTGCATAGAAAGGCGTGCGGTCAAGTACAACCTCAACCTCAGATCCTGCAGCAGCGGACTCAACCTCCTGTCCGTCCTGAACAAGAGCAACAACACGAACGCCGGAGAGCTCATTGTTGTCGTAGCCGTCAAAGACGGTCTCATCAAGGCGGTCAGAGAGTGCAACCCAGATGCTCTGAGCATTACCCCAGGCATCGCGGTTAGCAGATGCACGAGCACGCTCGCGCTGCTCTGTCATTGCAGCGTCAAAGGCGTCCATGTCAACAACGTGACCTGCATTTGCAGCAATCTCACGAGTAAGATCAATAGGGAATCCGTAGGTATCGTGCAGAAGGAATGCAACCTCACCGGAAAGCTGAGCGCCATCCTCAAGCTGCTCAAGCTCAGCGGTGAGCTTGGACTCGCCTGCGTCAAGCGTAGCGCCAAAGCGCTCCTCTTCTGCGGTCAAAATGCCGTCGATAAGAGCGCTCTTCTCGACAAGCTCTGGGTATTCTGCGCCAAGCAGAACGGCAACCTCATGTGCGTACTCTGCCATGAAGGTGCCCTGGATGCCCAGCAAGCGGCCGTGGTAGACAGCGCGACGGAGCAGGCGGCGAAGGATGTAGCTTCTGCCCTCATTACCAGGGAGAATACCGTCGCCAATCATAAAGGTAACTGCACGGGAGTGGTCTGCAAGAATGCGCAAGCTGCGGTCAATCTCGTCAGTTGAGTGATACTTTTTACCAGAGAGTTTCTCGCCCAAAGAAATGAGGGAACGCATGATGTCACCCTCGTAGTTGGTGCCCTCATGCTGCATGATAGCTGCAATACGCTCAAGGCCCATGCCGGTATCGATGTTGCGGTGAGGAAGCTCAGGTAGAGAACCATCTTCCTGGCGGTCAAACTGAGTAAAGACGAGGTTCCAGAACTCAAGGTAACGGTCGCCATCGTCTCCAGGGGCCTCTCCCTCAAACTCAGGACCCTGGTCAAAGTAAATCTCGGAGCAAGGACCGCAAGGACCAGTTGGACCAGCTGCCCAGAAGTTGTCCTCCTCGCCCAGACGGGTGATGTGGTCTTCTGCTACGCCAAGAGACTTCCAGATCTCAATTGCCTCATCGTCGTCAGTAAAGACAGTAAAGTACAGACGATCAAGAGGCAGACCCAGATGCTCTGGAGAAGAAATGAACTCCATTGCCCAGGTACATGCGTCGCGCTTGGTGTAACCACCAAAGGAGAAGTTACCCAGCATCTCAAAGAATGAGAGATGGCGAGAATCGCCAATGTTGTCAATATCGTTAGTACGAAGGCACTTCTGGCAGGAAGTTGCGCCAATCTCCTTCATAGTCTTGATTCCCTGGTAATACTCCTTGAACTGGTTCATGCCAGCATTAGCAAGAAGCAGCGAAGGATCAGAAGGCACCAGAGATGAAGAAGGATAGCGCTTGCAACCCTTGCTCTCAAAGAAGCTTAGGAAGTCCTCGCGAATCTCTGCTGTTGTCATTGTTTTATAGTCAGCCATAAAGTACTTCTCCGTATTCAAATAACTACTCTTTTGTACTGTCTGAGTCTACCGCATCTGACGATGGTTTATCTGGTTCCTTAGTAACTTCTTGAGTATTCCTAAAAAGTAACTGAGAAAAATCATGTCCAAGAATCTTGGGCGCGGGAGCTGAAGACTTGCTGCGCACATGAGCCGTAGTGTCTTGATCAACAAGACGCGACTCCTCAAAGAACTTTGGGTCATCGAGGGCATCATACTCTGGCAGAATAGCGCCAGACTCATCCACATACTGCGTCGAGTTAAAAAGCGCGCCATTTGGCGAGACAATCTGTCTGCCCGAATACTTCTCAAAGAAGTACACAAAGATGCCCCTCAGTGCTGCTGTCAAAGGTATGGCAAGAATAGTTCCAACTACTCCACCAAGAGCGCTGCCAATGACAATACCAACGAGCGAAAGACCCGGGTGAACTTTAACGCTCGTTGCCATAACCAAAGGTGAAAGCACGTTATCAACAACGTTTTGTGCAACCATCAAGATAACAATGGTCCATACGGTCATGACAGGGTCTACCAAGATGCTCAAAATAAGAGCAATACCTGCCGAGAAAACCGGTCCAACTACAGGAATAATATGGAAGATTCCTGTAACCATGCCAATAAGAGCGGCATAAGGGTTGCCTAAAATCAGACCCCCAAAGTACACAAGAATGCCATTAACCGCAGAGGTAATAATAGTTCCACGCATATAGCCACTGGTAGATCTACTCAAGATTGCAAGAATAAGCCTAAACTCATTCTCTTTTTGAGGACCAGCAATAATGGCCATCTCACGAACAATAACGGGATAGTCTTTAGCCAACCAATACGCAAGCACCAGACCCAAGAAGAAGACCATAAGCTGGTTTGCCATAGAAGAGATGTTGCCTAGAGCAGATGTGGAAAGCCAACTCAAAATACCAGAAGCAACTGATATTCCAATACTTGATGCCTGTTCAATTGCAAGTTCTACCGTCTGTCTAACAGCGGGGTTGCTCTGAGTGTCAAAGTTCTGCCAAAACTCCCTTGCCATTGCTCCTATCTGACTTGCATACGAAGGAGCATTTCTGAGCAGCGTAGTAAGCTCAAATACCAATGGCTGGGCAATGAGAATAAGAAATCCTACAAGCACAATAAGCGTAAGAACAAGCGCGATAAGAGCGGAAATGCCACGAGGCACTCCCCTGTCTTCAAGCCAATTGGTAACAGGGCTACAGACAAACGCAACAATTGCGCCAATGGCGAGCAGCTCAACAGCCTGTCCCAGGATACCAAGAACATACAGTGCAAGTGCAAACAATGCAGCCAGACCAATGACTGTCCACACCATTAAGCCACGTTGTTTCCATTTTTGAGCTGAATCGGAGAAGTTTTGATGCTTTTGATCCATTAACGGTTCACGCTTTCTGGGTCAATCTTTTCTTGGATACGCTTTAAGGTGCGACGAAGCAGCCTTGAAACCTGTACCTGAGAGATATTAAGTTTCTCCGCAATCTCTACCTGGGTAAGACCTTCAACAAAACGCATACGAATAATCTCTTGCTCTCGTGGCGAGAAGTCTCTAATGGCCTCTTCAAGAACAATGCGGTCATCAGAACCAGCAAGATCCTCATCTTCGGTCACATACTGATCAATGATTGAAGGAGTCTCGTCGCCATCAGCGCCAGAGCCGCCTCCCTCAAGAGGAACAGAGCTATAAGCACTGGAAGACTCCATAGCCTCAAGAACCTCTTCAACATTAGTATCAAGGCGCTGGGCAATCTCTTCAATTGAAGGGCTTCTTTGCAGCTCTTTAGTCAAATCATCAGTAACCTGATTGATCTTGGACGAAAGCTCCTGCAGACGTCGAGGAACACGTACTGACCAGCCTTTATCACGGAAGTGACGCTTAATTTCTCCCATGATGGTTGGCGTAGCATACGTTGTAAATTCAAGACCACGATCAGGCTCAAACCTATCGATTGCTTTGATAAGTCCAATGGTTCCCACCTGAATCAAATCATCAAGGGGTTCTCCACGATTTTTGAACTTAGAAGCCAAAAAGCGCACGAGGTTTAAGTGACTCACAATGAGCTGGTCTCTTACCTCAGGATCTTTTGTTTCTTTATATTGGGCAAAGAGCTGGCGTGTTCTATCTTTATCCCAGGCCGGGGTACCTTTAGAAGCACGACGAGCAGCTCTTCTTGCGGCTTTCTGCTCTTCTGCAGATGCCTGTACTGCCTCGTTTGCTTCAGGTTTAGGCATGTGCACCGCCAGAAATCTTTACAAGATGAAGCGTATAACCGTCATCGCTAAGCGCAAACTCATCACAAATAGCGGAGAGTAGTAACTCTACAAGCTCTAGTGGCTGAGAATTATCTGCCTCAGACTCAACTGGATCCTCATCACCCAAGTCAAAATCAATAGCCATAGTATTGTCTTCGAGGGTAAACGTAATATCTACATAGTCTTTCTGAGTGCCGCAAGCAAAGACAAAGCCTTCTTCTGCGGCCATTTTGACATCTTCAAGCTCATCAACGTTCATCTTGCACAAAACAGCAAGATTAGCAGCCATCATTCTGACGGAGCGAGCAAATGTTGGATCTGCAGGAGCGGAAAGCTCAACAATTTTTTGTGTCATTACAATCTACTCCTCAGACTTCTGAGAAGACTCAGAACCGTACTCAATATAGAACTGCTCAGTGCGAGCTGGTTTAGAATGCTTTGTCTTGTCCTGAGAAAGCAGAGGAAGCTCCTCAAGATACTCTTGAGCACGCTGTGCACTCTGTTGTGCGGAAGCAGTCGCACCGCTCAGGCGAGCCTGAGCAGCCTCAGCAAGCTTGGAAGGATTCAAAGATCCGCCAAGACCAGTTCCTAGCTTTGAAACAGACTCAACAACGCCTGTTACCGCATCGCTTGCAGCCTTACTGACTGTTGCAGTTACTGCAGATGCAGCACCTGAAACAGTTGCTACATCACCAAGAACTACGTTGAGGCTCTCAAGAGAAGTGTTAGCATTCTCTGCAGCCTCATCAACCTTCTGCATAAGTGCAGGTAGCTGCTTAATAGTTGGATCAAGCTCATCAACCATGCCATCAATCTTTGAAATAACAGGCTGAATCTGCTCAATGGTATTGTTAGCTGAGAGTGTAATCTCAGTAATTGACCTTCTTGTTGTTCTTAGGGTCAGAGCAACCTCGACAATGGCCCAAACACCAACTACGGCTAAGACTACAAGAGCAATCTGTAGGTAATCCATCTATGCCATCCCTCAAAGCTAACGGTTACAGTTCTTTCTATTCTACCCGAGGAGCGTCCTCTTAATGCTCCCACTTAGGTAATTCAAAATCCTAGACTTCCTCGTGACGATCACGCTCTGTAGCTGCAATTCTCCATGCTTCCCAACCTCTTGGAGATGGCGAGAAGAACGCACCACGTTCAAGTCCTTCTGGAAGATAACGCTGTTCAATCCACCCGCCAGGATAGTTATGCGGGTAGAGATAGTTGCCATACTCTTCAGAACCAGGACGCGTACGGTCTCTTAAGTAACTTGGAACTTCTCGCCTTGGACCTGTTCTAACCTCATGGAGAGCGGCATCAATACCTGCTTCTGCAGCATTAGATTTTGGAGCAAGCGCCATATAAATTACTGCTTGCGCAAGGTTAATCCTGCACTCAGGGTAACCAATGACCTCGGCTGACCTAAATGCTGCATGTGCAATGAGCAGCGCCTGAGGATCGGCATTGCCAATATCCTCTGAGGCCAAAATCATAATGCGTCGCGCAATAAATTTAGGATCTTCACCTGCATCAATCATGCGCGCAAGCCAATAGAGTGCGGCATCTGGGTCTGAGCCTCGCATAGACTTAATAAATGCAGAGATAATGTCATAGTGCATATCTCCTGCTTTATCGTAGGGAAGTCCGCGACGAGGATTTGCCTCAAGAACATTCTGCTTGGTGATAACAAGCGGTTCAGATGCTTTGTCGTCAGCAGATTCTGGAACATCAACCATCTGAGAGGCAAGCTCAAGTGAAGTTAGGGCTGCGCGGCCATCTCCACCTGCAAGCGTCACAATCTCTTTACGGGCATCTTCATCCAAAACAAATGCGCCTGCTAGGCCATCTTCTGACTCAAGTGCTCGCTGAATGAGCTCATCGATTGCCTCATCTGATAATGCATGCAGCTCCACTACACGAGAGCGAGAAATCAGAGCACTGTTAACCTCAAAGTAAGGGTTTTCTGTAGTAGCGCCAATAAGTACAACTATTCTGTCTTCTACTGCGTGAAGCAAGGCATCTTGCTGAGAGCGCGTAAAACGATGAATCTCATCAATGAACAGAATAGTTCTTCTACCTGCTGTTAAAAGCCTTGATTCTGCGGCCTCAATCTCTCTGCGAAGATCTTTAACAGTTCCCGTAATTGCAGATACTTCTACAAATTCTGCGTGCGTTGTATGAGCGATGATGCGTGCAAGCGTGGTCTTACCAGTGCCTGCTGGACCGTACAGCAAAACTGACGAGAGCGTATCGTGGTCAATAGCTTTACGCAGCCAGGAGCCCTGACCAACCGCATCTTCCTGACCCACGTATCCATCAAGCGTGGTAGGACGCATGCGAGCAGCAAGTGGTGCATTGGCTTTTTTAGCGGCACGTTCCATGCCAGAAAATAAAGTATCCATGCAGCTATTTTACCCCGTCTCAAACACAAAAGCTTGGCGAGAAGCCCGCTCAACACAAATGCTCTTTACATGCCCGTTTGCTGCGTTATGACCGACCCCGGTCTTACGCGCGTACTCCTTCTGCAAAGTAGCTCCTCTTTGGAAAGAGCTCCTGAGCTTCTGGGAAGAGCGCTTCGCAGGTAGCTACAAAGTAGTCATCAGTCATTGCAGAAATAAAATCAACAACAGTACGATGCACGTCACTCTTCCAGCCATAGGTATAGCCGTACCTAGAAAGGTGCCTGCTTACTGGCTCAATATGATGCTTAAAGATTGCAAGGCTCTGATCACCAGATTTAAGCGAGGACAACTCGTATTCGTACAGCTTCTCAAACAGGCGCTTAATGTCTTCAGAGAAATCACCATTGGCTTCTGATGCACCATAAATCTTATGGTAATTCTCGCGCTTTGCTCGTTTCATCTCTTTAAACGCCTCTTCTGAGAGAGAAATCTGAGGCTTACCAAAGCTATTCTGAACAATGTCTGCAACAAAAGCAGAAGTAGCCCATGCGTTATAAGCACCACCAAGACCATCATCAAACGTTTCCTCTGTAGCAGCGCCCGCACGAAGTGCATCCTGTCTGTCTTTTCCAACATACGCAATAATGTCAGAGATGCGCATGACGCAACCTTCAAGCGTCATAGGACGCAGGTGTGCAATAGCCTGAGGACCTCTCTCCCAGCAATCTTCTACCACCTTATCAAACTCATCAAAAGTTGAAAGATCACTCATTTGAAGTATCTGCTGCTCAAACTCACCGTTGTGGCAAATTACTCCATCAAGTGTCTGCAAAGAAAGGTTTCTTGCATAGAGGCCGTCAAGCACGCGCACGCTCTGTACGTTGTGGAAAAACCAACGTCCCGTTTGCTCGTGGTAAATATCATTGAGGAAATACTCCCCTGCATGACCAAAAGGAGTATGGCCCACGTCATGACCAAGAGCAATTGCCTCAATCAAATCAAGGTTAAGGCCAAGTGCACGTCCAATATCTTTAGCAACTCTACAAACAAGCTGCTCATGAAGGCCACGGCGCGTAATGTCATCATGCGAACGAAACGAGAAGACCTGTGTTTTGCCGTTTAGCCTGTTATACGCAGGGGTATGCATGATTTTCTCGACATCTCGCATGAAAGCGGGACGCAAAAGCGATGCCTGATCATGGGTGGAATTTCGGCGAATGATGTCTTCATTTTTGCACGCGTAAGGGCTTAAGGTGCCCTTAGCAATTTGCTCAGCTACAAGGGCTTGAGTTTCTTCTGTAAGTTGCCCGGTCAAATGAGGTGCAAAAGGATTAATAGTATTCATGTGTATCCTCTCTAGATGTTTTTCACCTCTAGTGTAGAAGTTTCACCGGACAAAAACTCGTGTTGAATTTTGAGAGAGCTTCTAGGGAGGCTTGACGTCTAAAAAAGACTATCTTGAGCTGGTTGTTTTAAGGCTTCAAACAGATTTTTTGCCAA
>JABZHE010000240.1:0-1340 GCA_015259025.1 Atopobium sp.
TTTTTTATGCGTCTGGATCGTAGGGTAAAGCACGATATAGAAGTGAGAAAGAAGGCAGCCGAGCTCTTTGCTTCCGGTATGGGATCTTATACAGTTGCAAGTACTCTTTCTGTTCCACTCCCAACTGTGAAAGAATGGCAGCATATATACCACGCGTTTGGAAGCGAGATACTACTGATCATGGATGGCAAGCAGGCTCTCTACACCTACGAGCAAAAAGTTGCAGCAGCAAGAGCTGTCATTGAGGGCGGCATGACAAAGACTGAAGCGATGTCCAAGTTTAAGATTATGTCGCTGGCACCACTTAAGCTCTGGTGCAAGCTCTATCGTACAGGTGGCGCAGAGGCTCTTAAGCCAAAGCCAAAAGGAAGACCTAAAGGCTCTAAGTCCAAGCCACAGAAACGCACCCGCGAGCAGGAACTTGAGGAGCGCTGTCGCAGGCTCGAGACCGAGGTAGCCTACTTAAAAAAATTGCGCGCCCTGGTCGAGAAAGACGAGCTCTGACCGGGGTAAAGGCTGAGATTGTGAGTGCTTTGCGGGTCGAGGGATACTCTTTGTCCTATTTGCTGGAGTGCTCAGGGCTTTCAAGGTCTACCTACTACTACGCACGAGCTCACCCAGCAAAGCCGACACGCCCAGAGCTACACTGCGTGGTTGCAGAGATTTTCTCGCGTACTACAAACGGCGGTGGTCACAGACAGATAGCCATGTGTCTGCGCGCTGAGCTGGGTGTAAGAATCGCCGACAAGACTGTTCTTAAAATCATGCGTGAGATGGGTATTCGCTGTAGGATACGACGTGAGACAGACTATCACCGCTATAGCTCCTATAAAGGTGTTGTCGGTAAGACCTTTGAAAACGTCATAGGACGCGACTTTTCTGCCGATGGACCTTGGAAGAAGATGGGCACCGATGTCACGGAGTTTAAGCAGCCGTGGGGCAAGGCATACTTTGCTCCCATCTATGACTTTGGAAGCAAAGAGATTGTTGCATGGAGCACAGCGAAGGGCCCAAACATGGTTCAGCAAAAAGCTCTTCTCGATCAACTTTTAGCGAAGATACCTAAAGGCACAACTCCGATTCTGCACAGCGATATGGGTTGGCAATACCAGCACAGCGCATGGTGTAGACGACTGAGGGATGCAGGAGTTGTCCAGAGCATGTCCAGAAAGGGTAACTGCATAGACAACGGTGCCACCGAGCAGGTCTTTGGTCATATGAAAGACGAGTTCTTCCGAGGAAGAACGTGGCCTAACTTTGAGTCTTTCAAAGCAGATTTGGACGCATATGTTATGTACTGGAATACACAAAGGCGTCAAGTTAAACTAAAAGGACTGACC
>JABZHE010000241.1:0-1320 GCA_015259025.1 Atopobium sp.
GCTCCTTGCGCTTTCTGTTGTGGGCCTCGATGACCTGCTTACGCCGGTTCATTTCGTCGATGTCTTCTTGTGGTATTTCCATGGATTGCTCCTTTCTTTATTGTTACTTCTTTGGGTAAGGACGTTTACCCTCTGGGATCTCACCAGGATGGTCATTTACCATCGGGCTAGTACCGTCTTCTGCCGCCGCTTGTGCCTGGGCCAGAGAGGCCATATCTTTCTCCGACATGCCGATTAAGTCGTCGCCACTCGGCTGCTCTAAGGAACTCCCGCCTTGCCCTGCCGGTGAGCCCTGGGGCTGAGCCATGGATGTGGATTGTCCGTCCAGCCCTGCGACTGGCGAGCCATCCGCGTGGAGAGTTGGATCGAGCCCATCCACTGAGCGTTTGGCTTGCAAAATCCCGTTCACTTCCATTTCCTTGAGGTGGCTCGGGTCTGGCTGCAGCTCCAGAGCCTGTTCGATTTGGTACTTCGTCCATGGTGATGCATCCTTGTAATTAATAGTAATGTGCTCGTATGGATCACGCTCCTCAGGTTCAGCAGGCGGTGCAAGCATCGCGTTGAACTTCTCATCAGTGAGATCTGGGTCATTCTTCTGCAGGAAGTAGCGAGACAGCTCGATCTGATCAAAGATTGGGTTACCAAGCATCAGCTCTTTGTTCTTCTCATCGCGCATACCCACCTCAATTTCCTTTTGCTTGAGGGTGCTGTCTAGCTCAACATGAGCCTCCCACTCACCATCAAACTCGTATGGGTCGTAATCATGGAAGTACACACCACGTGGGCCAACGATACGGACAGTAGAACGCTTTGTGACAAACACCTGGATGAGCTTGAACAAAAGAGATCCAAGCTGTGCGTACCCTTCAGACTCCATGTTTGCTGTCTTAGTAGCAAAGCGGGTGTTAGCCTGGTTGACCTGGTTCTGAATCTCAGTAGCAGTAGCCGAACCCTTCTGCTGGGCCACACCCTGCACTGCCTCGTCGGCTGCAGTAGCACGACGCATACGCTGGAGAACTGCGAGCTTCTTGTTCTCGAGGTCGCCAGAAAGTTGAGGACGCTCAATCACGCCCATTGCGTTACGAGGAATTGGATACACAGCACCTGGAATAGTCTCAATCTCAGTAGCAAAGTCCGCATACTGCGGGTCAACCCAGTACATTGGAGTATTCTGGTAGGCGTTGTTGTCGATATCCATCGCCTCGTAGTCGTTCACAAGCTCATTGTCGCGGTAGATAAGCTCCATCTCACCAGAGCCATAGAACTGCGACACATCTACGTAGTCACGTAGGACGGCAAATGGAAGGAATGGCTCAATAG
>JABZHE010000242.1:0-1302 GCA_015259025.1 Atopobium sp.
CAGCGGATGCAACAGAGCTTTTTCAAGTTTGTGCGTCTCTTGGTCTTTCTATGTCAGATAGAACCGCACATAGAATTATTGCCGAGCAAATAAAGCCTTTGCGTAGCGTGTATGCTCAGGTCAGCCATTCTTCTGAACCTGAAGGGGTTTCTCGCGAAATTGATCTGATGAAAGACCATCGAGGCCTCAAGATGAGCAAGGCTGATATCAGCAGCTTTTCTCGCAAAATGGAGCAGAGTTTTGCTGAGTTGTCCGAGAAATACTATGTTTCTTTGACAACTGAGCCTCGTGTTCGTGTAAGTAAAAACAAGATTGTTGTGACTTTTGATATTGAGTCGCAAGAGTAGAACAAACGCACAATAATTGGAGCACTCATGGGTTTGCTTAAAGTTTCAAGTAAGTCTTCACCAGCTTCTGTAGCAGGAGCTATTGCGGGACTGGTTAAAGATAACGAGCCTGTTATGCTCCAGTGCATTGGTGCGGGTGCTGTCAACCAGGGCATCAAGGCTGTTGCCATTGCCCGCGGATTCTTGATTCCGTGTGGATTGGACATTACCTGCGCTCCAACGTTTTCTGATATTGAAATTGCAGGGGAGAGTAGAACTGCAATAAAAATTGCCATTTATGTCCACACACTGTCTGCTCCTGAGGCGCAGACACCAGCTGTTAGTCCCACTGAGTATAACGAGGTACTTTAAGCATGATTGAAAATTCCGAGCTCGTAGGAAAAACATATCACATCAAAACTTTTGGCTGCCAAATGAACTTGCACGATACAGAGCGAGTCTCTGGTCTGCTTGAGGCTTGTGGCTGCAATGAGGTTTCAGATACTGATGACGCGGATATTGTCATCTTCATGACCTGCAGTGTTCGCGAGAATGCAGATCAGCGTCTCTACGGTCAGGCTTCTGCCATGGTCAGCGCTCCAACGCCTCCATCTGGAAAGCGTGTTGTTGCTATTGGCGGCTGCATTGCACAACGTGATGGCGAGAAGCTCCGTGAAAAGGTTCCAGCCGTTGACGTTGTGTTTGGTACCAGCGCTCTCGCAAGCTTGCCAGCACTTCTCACCAGTGCATTTAGGGGCGAGAATGACCGTGTAGCCGTAGACACTTCTGAGGAGGGCAAGGGCTTCTCTACAGACCTGCCAAGTAACCGCGCTCAGCAGTATCACGCTTGGGTGCCTATCATGACCGGTTGCAATAATTTCTGCACGTATTGCATTGTTCCTTACGTTCGCGGTCGTGAGCGCAGTCGTACTTTTGAGGCTGTTATTGGTGAGTGCGAGCGTCTTGTCGCAGATGG
>JABZHE010000243.1:0-1296 GCA_015259025.1 Atopobium sp.
GTTCATGAGTTCCCTCATGACTTCTGTTGGAGCCTACGGAGTTGCTCCTTACAAGTCTGTTGTCTCACAGGGCTTTACGCTTGATGGCCAGGGACGCAAGATGAGTAAGTCTCTGGGCAATGTCATTGATCCAAATGCCGTTTGTGCTGAACGTGGCGCAGACGTCCTACGCCTTTGGGTTGCTTCTGTTGACACTTCAACTGACGTTCCTTGTGATGACGCCATTCTTTCCCAGGTAGGCGATGCATACCGTAGGTTCAGAAACACCCTGCGCTTCCTTCTTGGCGAGCTCGAGGGCCAGTTTGATCCTGCTACCGATGCAGTTGCTGTAGCGGACCTTGAAGAGTATGACCGTCTTGTTCTTGCACGTATGTGCGAGGTTCATGCTACAGTCACTGAGGCTTACGAGGGATATCGCTTTAATAACGTCTTCCGTACCCTCTACGATTACATCATTGAGCTTTCCAACGGTTATTTGAACGCAACTAAGGACCGTATGTACTGCGATGCTGCAGATTCTGCAACACGCAGAAGCGCTCAGACTGTTTGGGCAGAGATTCTTTCCATGCTTGTTCATGACCTGCAGCCAATTCTGGTTTACACCACCGATGAGGTTATGCAGTTCCTGCCAGAGTCTATGCGTGACGGTCAGAAGTACGCAGCTCTTCTCGACTGGTATAAGGCTCCTATGAGCACTGACGAGTACACAGCACTACTTCCTGCATATCAGGTACTGGTTGATGCTCGCGCCGCATACACTAAGGCATACGAGACCGCTCTTGAGGCAGGTGTTGTTACAGAGAAGACCACGCAGGCTACTCGTGCAGAGGTTACCCTTACCGCTGAGCAGGCTGCATCCATTTCTCATGCTGGCCTTGACTTTGCTGAGGCATTTGTCTGCTCTGAGGTTACCGTCTCCGAAGGTTCTGAGCTGAGCGTAAGCGTCTATCCTGCAAACGGCGAGCGCTGCGACCGTTGCTGGAACTATCGCGAGCTTGGTGAAGATCACCTTTGCCACCGCTGCCACGATGTTGTTGCGTAAATGAACACTGACCAGCAGCAACATACAACTCACACACTAGTGACCCGCCTTGCAGTTCTCTGCGGGGCGGGCGCTGTTGCCTGTGTGCTTGACCAGGTAACCAAGCTCTGGGTACGAACCTCAATTCCAGAGGGAACCGCAGTACCTTTTATCCCCGGTGTTATGGAGCTCTTCCATGTGAGTAACACCGGTGCAGCGTTTTCTGTGGGCTCTGGAAATGCCCTCTTTTTTGTGGCTCTCACTGCTGTAGTTAT
>JABZHE010000244.1:0-1269 GCA_015259025.1 Atopobium sp.
GCTCATGGATACCCTCACCAGTCTTGCCGGAAACGCATACGGCATCATCAGCTGGGATTGCAAGAACGTCCTCAATTTCTGCACGAACCTCTTCTGGACGAGCAGACGGAAGATCAATCTTGTTGATTGCGGGAACAATATCCAGGTTAGCGTTCATGGCAAGCATGGCGTTTGAGACTGTTTGAGCCTCCACGCCTTGCGTTGCATCAACAACCAGCACCGCTCCTTCGCAAGCGGCCAAAGACCTTGAGACCTCATAGGTAAAGTCAACGTGACCCGGAGTGTCAATCAGGTTGAACTGATAGCGCTCTCCATCATCTGCGTCATACATGACGCGGACGGCGTTTGATTTGATGGTAATTCCACGCTCACGTTCAATGTCCATAGTGTCCAAGAGCTGTGACTCCATATCGCGTTCTTCAACGGTATGAGTAAGCTCCAAAATGCGGTCACTGATGGTAGATTTACCGTGATCGATGTGCGCAACAATAGAGAAGTTGCGAATATGTGAAGTATCCTGTGTATTCATAAGGAAAATAATAGCGTAAAGTACCCCCTTCGTGCTATACTTCTAAAGCTGCCTCAAACGTGTCTCAGCGAAGAGGCCTCACATAGTAAACACCGAAAGGAACCGCACGTGGCTAACATCAAGTCTCAGAAGAAGCGTATTCTCACCGCTGAGAAGGCACGCCAGCGCAACAAGGCTGTTCGTTCCGAGCTTAAGACTGCTATTAAGGCAGTTCGCACTGCTGTTGAGGCAGGCCAGCTTGAGGACGCACAGGTTGCAGCTAACAAGGCATCCCGTCTTCTTGACAAGGCTGCTTCTAAGGGCATCGTACACAAGAATCAGGCTGCTCAGCGTAAGAGCGGCGTTCAGAAGCTTGTTAACACCCTTAAGTAGTTCTTATCTACTTTTAACTTTTTAAAACGGACTCCTTGGAGTCCGTTTTTTCTTACCTTAATTCTTTGAATCTACACATTCGAGACGCCGCACAGAGCAAAGATAAGCTTAGTCATTGTGGTTGTTTTATCTTCTCCACTCTTAAGACCACGTTCTGCATCTGCACAGAGACTCAAAATATGCTCAAGCTCGCCATCTGCAAATTGACGCGCCCATCGTGCATAATTTCTTACCTGCCAGTCCTGCTTACCTAAAACTGGAGCAATTTCACGTTCTGTGCCGCGTTTAACCATAGACCTAGCGCAAACGAGTTCTCTTACACGTCCAGTCATAAGCGACAGATTGCCAATAGCTCCCGACTCATCCAT
>JABZHE010000245.1:0-1262 GCA_015259025.1 Atopobium sp.
TGCTTAAGCTGCCAGATTTTAGAGCAGCTGAAAGAACCTTTGACTTGCTGGAGCAGGTTGCTGGTCGTGCGGGCAGGGGAGAAAAGCCTGGTAAGGTCATCATCCAGTCATACTGGTCAACACATCCTGCCATTGCTTCTGTTGTGACCCATGACAGGCGTCCGTTTCTTGATGCTGAGCTTAAAGAAAGAAGGGAAGGAGCTTATCCGCCCTTCTCGCGCTTGTCTAACGTGCTTTTCTGGGGCGCTTCAGAAAAAGAAGTTCGTCGCGTAGCGGATCAGATGGCGGAGGCACTGCACGCAAAGTTAGACTCACAATCTGGATGGGAGATTTTGGGTCCTGCTGATTGTGTAAAAGCAAAGGTAAAAGATAAGTACCGCAGACACATTTTAGTAAAATCTCCCGTAGATGCTCAGGTGGGAGAAATTCTTTCTCAGTGTGCTGCTTCACTTGATAAAAGAGTGGGTATCAACATGACATTAGATGTTGATGCTTACGACATGATGTAAGGAAAGTTATGAGTTCTGAAGTTGATGATATGGTGCTTTGGCCAGACCCTCGTCTGAGCCAAAAGTGTGAAGAAATTGACGATATTAACGACGACGTCCGTAAGATGGCCGAGCATATGCTCAAGGTTATGTATGCCACCGACGGCGTTGGTCTTGCGGGCCCTCAGGTTGGTTACATGAAGCGCATGGTAGTCATCGATGTTGATTATCCAAACGGTCAAGAGAACCCTTTTGTGCTCATTAATCCAGAGATTAAAGTTGCAGATGGTGAGCCTCGTGTATATGAAGAGGGTTGCCTTTCGTTCCCGGGCATTACCGTTCCTGTTACGCGCCCAAGCCACGTTGTCGTTCATGCATATAACCTTGATGGCGATCTTATGCGCTATGAAGCAGAAGGAGACCTTCTCGCCGTCTGTCTACAGCATGAGATTGACCACATTAATGGCGTAACCATGCCTGACCACCTGGGACCAGGTGCTCGTATGGAGACATTGCAGGAGTACAAAGAGGCACTGTCTTCTGGCGCTCGTCCTGGTCAGACAGACTATTAGGAGTTGGCATGCGCGTAGTCTTTATGGGAACTCCAGACTTTGCTGTTCCGTCGCTCAAAAAACTTGCCTATGATCACCAGGTAGCTTTGGTTATTACAAGACCAGATGCCGTCCGTGGTCGTGGTAAAACGCTTGAGTCGTCTCCCGTAAAAGAATGCGCACAAGAGCTTGGCCTGCCCGTTCTTGAGGCAAATCGCATGAC
>JABZHE010000246.1:0-1257 GCA_015259025.1 Atopobium sp.
CCGGCAACCTGACCGACAACGATAACGACTGGGTTATCGAGTCCGTTGCTCAGAAGCAGGCATGCGCAGTCAAGCAGTCCTGGGACGCTCTCTCCCACGGTCTTACCACCGTCTGCGAGATTGGCCGCAATGGTATTGCTATCCGTGACCTCGTTAACATGGGCGTCATGGAGGGACCACGTATCTTCGCTACCGGCCTTGGCTTCTGCCGCGTTGCTGGTCACGGTGACTGCCACCAGCTCCCACAGGAGATTTCCAAGAATGGTCACCCATGGGGCGATCAGGTAGACGGTCCTTGGGATCTTCGTAAGGCAGTTCGTCGTCGCCTTCGTGAGAACCCAGACGCAATCAAGATTTGGGCAACCGGTGGCGGCATTTGGCACTGGGACTCCGGTCGCGATCAGCACTACTGCTACGAGGAGATCAAGGCAGTTTGCGACGAGGCAGCAATGGTTGGCATTCCTGTTTGGTCACACTCCTATAACAGCTTCTCCGCTGCTTATGACTCCGTCCGTTGTGGCTGCGAGCAGATGATTCACGGCTTCGAGCTTGATGCAAAGACCATGGATCTTATGTGCGAGCAGGGCACCTTCTTCACTCCTACCATCGGCTTCCTGCCAACTTGGTACGGAACTTATCCACCAGAGTGGACTCCAGAGCTCGACGCATTTGCAGGCGACACTGTTGTTGAGAAGGGCCTCAACCGTACATACGAGAACCTCCGTGCTGCTAACGAGCGCGGCGTCACTCTCACCATCGGCTCCGACTCCTTCAGCTTCGTAACTCCTTACGGCTGGGTCACCATCGACGAGATGTATGACTTTGTTGAGAAGGCTGGCGTTACCGTTCTTGAGACCATCAAGGCTGCTACTCTTAACGGCGCAAAGATGGTTCACCACGAGGATGAGTTTGGCTCCCTCGAGGCTGGCAAGCTTGCTGACCTCCTGGTTGTCAAGGGCGACGTTGCTACCAACATCCGCGACCTTACCCCAGATAACATGGAAGTTATCATGAAGGAAGGCAGCGAGGTTATTCGCGGCACCTTCTAAGAGGTAAACCAATCCCTTCTGGAGCCCCTATGCAGTCTCTGCATAGGGGCTCTTTTTGTGCGCAAAGATGGCGAGAAACCCGACGAGACTCCGATGCAAACCACGACGAGCGTTCCGACGGCAATCCGCCGAGAAACCCGCCGAGGCTCCCTGGAACTTCTCGCCTTATCTGTGCCTCGTCTATCACAAGGCACTTTAGGGTACATAT
>JABZHE010000247.1:0-954 GCA_015259025.1 Atopobium sp.
GTATTGCGCACTTTACCGCTATTGTGCGTCAAGAAGTTGCAGGTAGAGAGCGTGATTACTTCCTGCTTGAGTACGCCAATGACGATAAACTCTATGTGCCCCTGGAGCAGGTTGACCGCATTACGCGCTATGTAGGACCTGACGGCAATAATCCACGTCTGACCAGGCTCAACACGGCAGATTGGTCGCGCGCTACTAACAAGGCAAGAAAGTCTGCCAAGAAACTGGCATTTGACCTGGTGGATCTCTATACACGTCGCGCTTCAGTGCCGGGCTACGCGTTCTCGCTGGACACTCCCGCTCAGGAAGAGATGGAATCCAGCTTCCCGTATCAGCTGACGCCAGACCAAGAAAGCGCAGTTGCAGATATTAAGCTGGACATGGAAGCGCGCAAGCCAATGGACCGCTTGCTTTGCGGCGACGTGGGCTTTGGCAAGACAGAGGTGGCGCTGAGAGCTGCATTTAAGGCGTGCCAAGATGCTCGTCAGGTTATGATTTTGTGCCCAACTACCATCTTGGCTCAGCAGCACTACGAGACGTTTTTCTCGCGATTTGCTCCGTTTGATTTGAAGGTAAGCGTGCTTTCGCGTTTTGTTACGCCTGCTCAGCAGAGAAAAGCGCTTGAGGGATTTGCGGACGGAACCGTAGATGTGCTGGTAGGAACTCATAGGTTGCTCTCAGCTGACGTCAATCCACACGACTTAGGCTTGGTTATCATCGACGAAGAGCAGCGCTTTGGCGTGCAACACAAAGAGCAGCTCAAAAACATGCGCGAGCAGGTAGATGTGCTAACGCTCTCGGCAACGCCCATTCCGCGCACCATGCAGATGGCCATGAGCGGCGTTCGTGACATGAGCCTGATTTTAACGCCGCCGCCTGGCAGAAAGCCTGTCCAGGTGATGGTGGGCGAGTACAACCCAGATCTTGTTTCCGCAGCTATTAGAAGCGAGCTGG
>JABZHE010000247.1:964-1252 GCA_015259025.1 Atopobium sp.
GACAGGTGTACTACGTGTCCAACCGCGTGACCACTATTGATGAAGCAGTGGCTCGCGTGGAGGAAGCTGCGCCGGAAGCTCGCGTGGGCGTGGCTCACGGCCAGATGAGTGCTCGCGAGGTAGAAAACGTCATGCTCGCCTTCCAGGAGCACGAGATTGACGTGTTGGTGGCCACCACCATCATTGAGTCCGGCATTGACAACTCGCACACTAACACGCTGATTATCGAGGACTCACAGCGCTTGGGACTGGCTCAGCTGGATCAGCTCAAGGGTCGTGGTGGTCGCG
>JABZHE010000248.1:0-1221 GCA_015259025.1 Atopobium sp.
TTTTAGGACACCTTGAGCTTATTGGTACCATTGAGCGTTGTGTTCGTCGAGCTCAGCTGCCGTTTAGGGTGGGTAATGGCTTTGCAAAGCGCATGGGCGTGCAGTTCTCTCAGGCGCTTCCTGTTGGCGCTTCGTCTGAGGCGGAGTACTTTGACTTGAAGCTCACAGAATACGTGGACCCGGGTGAAGCGTTAGAGAGGTTGTTGTCGGCTACGCCTCCCGCGCTTGCTCCGTTTGCTGTCAGCTACGTTGATCGGTCGCTGCCAGCGCTTGAAGCATGGTTGAATGCCGCTCATTGGAGATGTGACATTTTGGGAGAAGGTCTTAGGTCAGACGCGTTGCGTTGGGGGTTTGAGGATCTTCTCGCCAAAAAAGAGCTGACATACATGCGCGGAGACAAGCAAAAAGTGGTCAACTTGGAGACAACATTTGCGGGCTATGACATTTCTGAGAGCTCATCTGAAACGTGCATTTCATTTGAGCTTGATACGCTGCAAGATCCACGAGCAGCACTTAGACCTGCGGTTTTGATCTATGAGGTACAAAGAATTGCAGCTGAAGCGGGACTCGATGGACTACAAGGCATTGACTCGTTGAAGGTTTGTCGCACCTCACAGGCACACGTTTCAGAAAATGGACTCCTTGTGAAGCCTCTATAACATGTAGTTTTGTCTTGGAATTTTCTGAAATATGCAGTAGACTATTTCGAGTTGTGTTTCTCGCCGAGGGACATGGGACACCGACAGTTTCCCGCGGATGCCACAGGTCACGGCGGCGAAGATCTTTGCTCGGATCTTCAGAAATGCAAAGATAGTATTAATCGTTGCAAGAATCAGCAATGAAGGGTTACACACATGTACGCAATCGTAGCAACTGGTGGCAAGCAGTATAAGGTTGCCAAGGGCGACGTAATCAGCGTCGAGAAGCTTGATGCGCAGCCTGGCGATAAGGTAAAGCTTGATGTTCTTATGCTTAACGACGGCAAGAAGGTTGTTGCTGACGCTGCCACTCTTTCTTCTAAGAAGGTTACCTGTGAGGTTCTTGAGCAGTACAAGGACAAGAAGGTCCTTGTCTTCAAGTTCCACAAGCGTAAGCGCTATCACCGCGCCAATGGTCACCGTCAGAACCTTACTAAGCTGAAGGTTACCGCTCTCCCTACCGCTCGTAAGGCTGCTGCTAAGGCATCCGACGAGTCTGCAGAGTAATTGGTCACTTCTGATA
>JABZHE010000249.1:0-1163 GCA_015259025.1 Atopobium sp.
CACAAAACAATCTGGCCGTGGATCTCAATACCAGCGTCCATGAGTTTCTCAAGAACTTCAATGCCCCTGGCTGCGCGAGCACCAATCAGATTGCGGCGCACGTCAGGTGAAATTGCATGGAGCGAGACGTTCATAGGCTCAAGCTTGTGAGAGATGATGCGCTCAACATCCTCATCAGTGAGGTTAGTGAGCGTAACAAAATTGCCCTGCAAGAAGCTCAGGCGATAATCGTCATCTCTAATGGAAAGCGAAGGGCGCATGTCTTCTGGCAGCATAGCCATAAAGCAGAACTGGCACGCGTTTACGCAGGTCTTGATGCCATCAAAGAGCACATCAACAAAGTCAACGCCCCAGTCTTCTCCGGACTCACGCTCAAGCACGCACTCGTAGAGCTGATCATCACCAGGCACAGAAACTTCAAGCTCACAAATGGAGCCGTTAGCTTCCCAACGCCAATCAATCAGGTCTTTTGGTACTACACCATTGACCGTCTCGATAATCATGCCTGGCTCAAGGCCAGCCTTCCACGCAGGACTACCCTCTTCAACGGACTCAATCAGTGCACCAAGTCCACCAGATTTTGTATTTCCGTAGTCTGCGCGCTGTTCCATATTAGGCGCCTACGATTTGTTCAATAGCTGATTTAACTGCGTTGATATGAGCCTCTGGTGTAGAAGCGCCTGCGGTAATACCAATGTGCTCCGCACCTTCAAACCAAGAAGCCTCTAGCTCATCGGCGCCTTCAATGTGATAGGTTGCAGGGCAATAGAGCTTTGAAATTTCTGCCAAACGAGTAGTATTAGCTGAAATCCTGCCGCCAATGATAATCATGACGTCAGACTCTTTTGCAAGTCTCATGCACGAGTCCTGATGGCCTGCAGTAGCCTCGCAGATGGTATTCATGACGCGAAGCTCGTCATCAAGCGGAAGTACCGCGTTAACCACCTCAGAAAGCTTTGCAGCGCTCATGGTGGTCTGAACTACCAGTCCAACCTTCTTTGCAGCTCTCATGGCGTCCGCCTGAGCAGCAACCTGTTCCACAGAGTCTATGGCCACAGATCCTGGCACGTGCGCCAGCGTGGCCTCTACCTCAGGATGTCCGGACTCTCCTACCACGTACACGGCATAGCCCTGTTTGGCGAGAAGTTCTGCGGCTCCGTGAG
>JABZHE010000024.1:0-8958 GCA_015259025.1 Atopobium sp.
GGTGCCGTCAGCGCTTACTTGCTGTCAGCGCTCTTGAACTGGTCGAGCGCCCAAGCGTACGCAGTTGGAGCAACCCTGGACCAGTACTTCCAGTTGTGGTTGTCGCCAGAGTCGCGCTGGTAGTCAACGTTGATACCAGCATTTTTGAGCTGCTCAACAAAAGCGTCGACGTCAGCAACAGGTACTACGCCGTCGTCGGAAGTTGTTGCCACAAAGAAAGAAACCTGGCTTGGATCAACCTCACCAAGATATTGAGTGGGGAACAGCTGCTTGTACAAATCCCATGACCAGCTGGTGGTTCCGTCGCTAAAGGCGTGCTGAGACGTGTAAATAAAGTTGTCATCAGCAAGTGTGGTCCAAACAGAAGGCGAGAGCAGAATGCCCTTGCTAAAGTAATCGGAGTGGTGCAAAACAAAACGAGCTGCACCATAGCCGCCCATGGAAATGCCGCCGATCGCGTGATCCTTGCGGTCCTTTGACACGCGGTACGTACTCTCAATGTAAGGTACCAGGTCGTTCATGATGGCGGATTCCATTTTGAGACCGCGATCAGCGGAGTCAATGTAAAAGCTGTTAAAGCCGTCGACAAAGACTACGATAGCTCCCTGACCAGCAGTTTGAATAGCCTCGTCAAGCATGGCGGACGAATCAAAGCGCTCCAGCAGATTGCGGTGATTGCCATACAGACCATGCAGCATGTAAATAACAGGATAGGTCTTATCAGGATTGGACTCGTAGTCTGCAGGCAGGTAGACGTCATAGTTCCAGTCCAAGCCAAGGGTTGGCGAGTAGAACGATGTCGCCTTGACCGTTCCCTTAGGAGCCTCTTCTTTCTGATCCTTCTGCGTCTCAGACTGAGCGGTTGAGCTGCCTTGAGTGTTCTCAGAAGCGGCTGGTGAGCAACCATAGAACGGAATCACCAGCAAAAGCGCTGCAAACAAAGCAAGCGCGGTGCCCAGTACCATATGGTTCTTAAGCCGGGTTTTGAGCTGGCCGCCCAGCAACACAATGTTCCGGTGCAAACGTGCGACAAAATCTGAGTCACGCATCATTTCCTCCTGACGCTGTAGCTTTGACCTTGGTGTAAACATACGAGCACGCCCGCACTTCTCGCCCCATAAAATAAAAAGTCGAAACAAAATGCATCGCACAGCAGGCCAAGTGGTTGTTCTTGTGCTGTGGACGGCTTTGCAATGTGGAGAAACCCGTCAAATTTGAACGAATTGTTGCATTCGTGAAGCAACAAAAATTCCCGCGTACAACAGCTAAAGAGTGGAGTATACTTTTAAGGCTTTTCCACAGAGCCCCGTAATCTCTGACAAGAAAAAGCATCGATGACCCGTCCAGGGGTTATCAACTCGTAATTCGTAGGAGGAGTCAAGTGAAGAAGTCGACTCAGTTCGCCAAGGCTGGCGAAGTCGAGCGCAAGTGGGTGCTCATCGACGCTGAGGGCGCAACGCTCGGTCGTCTGGCTACAAAGGCTGCCATGATTCTTCGTGGCAAGAACAAGCCACAGTACACCCCAAACGCTGATACTGGTGACTTTGTTGTCATCATCAATGCAGACAAGGTTGTCCTTACTGGTGTTAAGGCTGACCACAAGGAGTATTGGCGTCACTCCGGCTACCTTGGTGGCTTGAAGATCACTTCCTTCAAGGAAGAGATGGAGAAGCACCCAGAGCGTGTTGTTGAGCACGCAGTCAAGGGCATGCTTCCTAAGACCACTCTTGGTCGCAAGCAGGGTATGAAGCTTAAGGTTTACGCCGGCGCTGAGCACCCACATGCTGCACAGAATCCCGTCAAGATTGAGCTGGAGGGCTAAACGATGGCAGATAACACCGCTGTTTACACCGGCACCGGCCGTCGTAAAGAGGCCGTCGCTCGTGTTCGTCTTGTTCCTGGAACTGGTAAGGTTACCGTTAACGGCCGCGAGGCAGTCCAGTATTTTGGTCGCCAGCAGCTCGTAGACAACGCAACCGCACCTCTCCGCATTACTGATACTCTTGGTCGTTTCGACGTCCTCGCAAACTGCGATGGCGGCGGCATCAACGGCCAGTCCGGCGCTCTTCGCCTGGGCATTGCTCGCGCTCTTCTCGAGGCTGGCGAGTATCGTGATGACCTTAAGAAGGCCGGCTACCTCACCCGCGATTCTCGTGCGGTCGAGCGTAAGAAGTACGGGCTGAAGAAGGCTCGTAAGCGTCCTCAGTTCTCCAAGCGCTAAGGCCGCTGGACCCAAAAAAGTCCTCACAAAGAGACCTGTTGTATATCGGCAGGTCTCTTTTTTGTATACTTTTAAATGGTTGCATTTTGCATATTTGCGCAACCGCTTCAGTCCGCACGTTCTTCTCGCCATCTGGCGAGAAGCCCCACCTGTCGAGTAGTTCGCTGGCGCTTCGCGCGCAAGTTGCTCTCCACCCGACAACACTACATTCGCAGCTAGGAGACGCTTATGAAGTACTTTGGAACAGACGGTTTTAGAGGCCGCGCAAACGAGGGTCTGAACGTCGATCACGCGTATAAAATTGGCCGCTTCATTGGCTGGTATTACGGAGCTAAGCAGGCTCGCAAGGCTCGCATCATTATTGGTAAGGATACCCGCAGGTCAAGCTACATGTTTGAGTCCGCGCTTGTCTCGGGCCTGGTTGCTTCCGGTGCTGACGCGTACATGCTGCACGTCATTCCAACGCCTGGCGTTAGCTACGAGGTAGTTGACGGTGCCTTTGACTGCGGCGTCATGATTACCGCATCTCACAACCCATTCACCGATAACGGCATCAAGCTGGTCAACAAAGAGGGCTACAAGATGGACGAGGACGTCCTCGAGCAGGTAGAGGCCTATATTGACGGCGAGTTTGACGTACCTCTGGCAACGGGTGACGCTATTGGCCGCACGGTTGACTACATGCAGGGTCGCAACCGCTACATCTCCAGCCTTATTGCAAGCTGCGGCTTTAGCCTGCAGGGCTTAAAGATTGGCCTGGACTGCGCAAACGGCGCAGCTTCTAGTGTTGCTCGCCCTGTTTTTGACGCACTGGGCGCCGAGACCCACGTTATCAACAATGCTCCAAACGGCCTCAACATCAACGTTGATTGCGGTTCAACTCACATTGATCAGCTGCAGCGTTTTGTAGTCCAGAACGGCCTTGACGTGGGCTTTGCCTACGACGGCGACGCTGACCGCTGCCTGGCAGTCGACGAGCGTGGTCACGTGGTTGACGGTGACCTGATTCTCTACGTCTGCGGCACCTACCTCAACAAGTATGGTCGCCTGGCAAAGCAGACCGTAGTTACTACTGTCATGAGCAACTTTGGCCTGTTCAAAGCATTTGACGACGCTGGCCTCTCTTACGAGAAGACCAACGTGGGCGATAAGTACGTCTACGCTTGCATGAATGAGAACGAGTACAGCCTGGGCGGCGAGCAGAGTGGTCACATCATCTTTGGTGACCTGGCAAAGACCGGTGATGGCATCTTGACCAGCCTCCGTATTATGGAGGTCTTACGAGCAGAGCGCGAGAAACTCTCTGAGCTGACTCGTCCCGTTACACTATATCCACAGCAGTTGGTTAACGTTCGCGTCACCGACAAAGAGGCTGCTATGCAGTCTCCTAAGGTCAACGATGCAGTTGCAGCTGCCGAGAAGTTCCTTGAGGGCAATGGTCGCGTGTTGGTCCGCGCTTCCGGAACAGAGCCTCTGGTGCGCGTTCTTGCAGAAGCTCCAACCGATGAGCTCTGCCAGCAGGCAAATCAGATTGTGCTCGATGCACTCGAGGAGTATAGGCTCAGCGCTTAAGCGCAGATAGATCCAGGGGATACGATGGCACTGGCAGGAATAGGTGTAGATATGCTTGAGATTGCCCGCATGCAGCAGGCAATTGAGAGACGCCCTCACTTTATTCGCCGTATGTTCACCGATACCGAGCGTGCATATTGTGAGCGCACTGCTCGCCCTGCGGAGCACTATGCTGCCCGCTTTGCAGCAAGAGAAGCTGTGCTCAAAGCCTTAGGAACGGGTTTCTCGTCTGGTATTGGTTTTCAGGATGTTTCTGTTGAGAGAGATCAGTTGGGTAGGCCACAGGCTCGTCTAGCGGGCAAAGCTGCACAGATTGCGGCTGAGCAGGGCGTGCAGGAGATTGCGCTTTCTATCTCGTATACCAGAGATGTTGCGGTAGCCAATGCGGTTGCGGTAACCAACGCCGTAAAACCCAAGGTAGATCAAAAGGAAGATGCTGCCCAAGAGCTGGCACGTTCGTTCAAAGAAGCTCGTTCTGTGTTGGATGAGCTTGAGCGCGTGCAAGAACCTATAATTGAGACAACCTTTGATGATGTTGTTAAATCCGAGGAGTAAGTTATGCAGCCGGTACTAAATGTTGAGGACATCAAGCGCGTAGAGATTGCGCTGACACGCGTGGGCGTGAGCGTTTCCGAGCTCATGCACCGCGCAGGTTACGCTGCTGCTCAAGAGGCCCTTGGCATGGGAGGGGACATCTCTAATGTTGTCATCCTCGTAGGTCTTGGCAATAACGGTGGAGATGGCTGGGTGGCAGCAGAAGCGCTGCGCTCTAGAAACTGCAACGTTAAGGTAGTCACTCCGCTTGAGCCTGATCAGATTTCCGGCGATCTTGCACGTCAGATGGCGCAGCGCGCCGTTCGCGCGGGAGTTTCCGTGCTTGTTGGCCCTTCTCGCCAGGAGCTGATTGACCTGCTGGCAACGGCTGACGTGGTGCTTGATTGCATGTTGGGCACCGGCTTCCACGGCAAGGTTCGTGCTCCGTTTGATATTTGGATTGAGTGCCTCAATCAGTCCGGCGCTCGCGTGCTTTCCGTTGACGTTCCCAGTGGCCTTTCTGCGCAGAAGGGCCAGGTAGAAAGCGCGTGTGTTGTCGCTGACGTTACCGTTACCATGATTGCGCTCAAGCCCGGCCTTATTGCAGACGCAGGCCGCGACGTTTGCGGCTCTATTGTTGTGGCTCCTCTGGCCGAGCAGACTGAGCGCTTGGTTGTTGAGGCAGATCCTGTTGCCTGGCGCGTTGACCTGGAAGATTATCTTGCTTCTGTTCCTGCCCAGCTCAACGACTGCGATAAATACTCTCGTGGCTCCGTATTGGTGGTTGGTGGTTCAAGCCGCTTCCCCGGAGCTGCTGTTTTTGCTGCTAAGGCGGCTGCTCGTGCGGGTGCTGGCTACGTTACGCTGGCAGTGCCTGAGGCCATTGTCAGCTGCGTTCAGATGATGTTGCCAGAGGTTCCCGTTATTGGCCTCCCGTGCGACGCTGAGGGCGTGTTTACCGAGGAAGCAGCTCCACTGGTGCTACAGCTTGCCGCCATGCGCACCGTTACGCTGGTTGGCCCTGGCATGCGCGTCTCTGGCGGAACCGTCAAGGTTACCTCCGCGCTGCTTGACTCTGAGCTGCCCGTTATTGTTGACGCCGACGCGCTTAACTGCATTGCTCGCCTCACTAATAACAACCTTCCAGATTTCCCCGAGCTCACTCGTCGTACCGCTCCGCTCATCATGACGCCGCATCGTCGCGAGCTTGGTCGCCTGGTTAACCAGGTAGATAATCCTCCTGCAAGCCTGGTGGCTCAGCTTGAGGCTGCTCGTAAGATTGTCTGGGCAAACGGTGGCTCTGAGCTGGTCATTGTTGCTAAGGGAACCGCAACTGGCTGCGTTGGCGTCCAGAAAGCCGTGCTGCCAAAGCCTGGTCCCGTTACGCTGGCAACTGCTGGCTCTGGCGACGTTCTTGCTGGTACTATTGCTGGCCGCTTGGCTCAGGTTGCTGGTCAAGTTGATGACCTGCCAACCTTCTGCTCGCTTGCCTGTGAGGTTCACGCATACGCAGGTCAGCTAGCTGCCGAGAAGTTCGGTGTACGCGGAGCTATGGCGGGCGACATCTGTGACGTTATTGGTCTTGCTTCCGACGCACTTGAGGAGCAGATTGCATTCCCTATGGCAGACTTTGAAGAAGCTGCGGAGTAGGTGAGTCTGATGTCGGCATATCCCCAGGATCGATGGGCTTGGATAGAGATTGATCTTTCTGCCGTCCGCCACAACGTAAAGGCGTTTAAGGCCCAGCTTAACCGTGGTGTCAAAATGATGTGTGTGGTTAAGGCTGACGCATACGGTCACGGTGCTGCTCAGTGCGCTAAAGCCATGCAGTCCGTAGGTGCCGACCAGTTTGCCGTTGCAACGGTCGATGAGGGCGTTGAGCTGCGCTGTTCCGGCATTGAGAGCCCTATCCTGGTGCTTTCTGAACCTCCGGTCACTTCTATTCCAGACCTCGTTCGCTTTGACATTATGCCGTCTGTCTACACAGTTGACTTTGCCCTTGCGTATGGCGAGGCTTCTGCTGCAGCTAATAAGGTTGGCCGCTATCACCTGGCCATCGATACTGGAATGACCCGCATTGGTGTCAGGCGAGAAGATCTTCTTGAGGTACGCGGTTCTATCGATTTCCACAGGGGTCTTGAATGTGCTGGTACGTTTACGCATTTTGCTACGGCCGACGTGCTCGACAACTGGGACTTTGACCTGCAGGTTAATCGCTTTATTGAAGCGGTTACGGCACTCAAAAACGCGGGTTATGAGCTGGGCTTGGTTCACGCTGATAACACCCCTGGCACGGTTCTGCACAAAGACATTCAGTTTGATATGGTTCGTGTGGGCATTGGCCTGTATGGACTTCATCCAAGCAAGCTCACCATTCCCCGCATTGACCTGCAGCCCGTTATGAGCGTGCGCGGTCGTGTGACGCGCGTAATCTATCCAGCTGTTGGCGACGGCGTTAGTTACGGTATGACGTGGCGTGTTCCTCGCAATAACATCCAGGTAGCTACCGTGCCTATTGGCTACGCCGACGGACTTGCACGTTGCCTCTCTAATCGGATGGATGTTTTGACGCGCGGAGACCGTGTCCGCCAAGTGGGCAATATCTGCATGGATCAGTTTATGATTGCTGTTGATACCGCAGGTACACACGCTAATAAGCCTGCACACGAAATTCGCCATGGTGACGTGGTTACCCTCATTGGCAAAGACGGCGACCAAGAAATCACCGCAGATGAGATGGCTGACCTTCGCGAGACCATCAATTACGAGGTAGTTTGCAACTTTGGAGCGCGCCTCGATAAGGTGTACATCTAATGGCAGCTACTCCTGCTTCGCCTAAAAATGCTTTAGGCAGAAAGCGCATGTCAAATGAAGAATATGCGAAAATCGCATATTCTAAACAAGCAGGTAAGACGCTTGATGAGATTCGTGAGCAGATAGCTGATTGCAAGAAGTGTCCGCTTTGGGAAACGCGCACCAACATTGTGTTTGGTGGTCCAAATTCTACGGCTCGCATCATGATTGTGGGAGAAGCTCCTGGTAAAAACGAGGATCTAAGTGGTCAACCTTTCGTGGGCACATCGGGCAAAAAGCTTGATGCACTGTTAGAAGAAGTTGGTCTTTCTCGCCAGGATGTTTTTATCTCTAACGTGGTCAAATGCCGACCGCCTTCAAACAGAAATCCCAAGGTAGCCGAGGTGGAGGAGTGCTCTCCGTACCTTCGCGACCAGATTCGCGCTATTAAGCCAGACGTTATTGTCTGCCTGGGAAATTTTGCAACGCAGTTTGTCATGCACACCGATAAGGGTGTGACGGAGCTGCGCGGCAAGTTTTACCAGATAGGCGCCTTTAGCGTGCTGCCTACTATGCATCCCGCATCAACTATTTACCGCAAGGAGTGGGCACAATTCCTCAAAGATGACCTGCGACTTCTTGCTGATTGGCTTGAGGAACACCCTCGAGGAGGCTCTTGTGACTAACCTTTCTACCAGCGCAAATAACGCTGCAAACAACGACACCGCCGCGAACAACGTCAGCGCAAACAACCTGCCAGAAAAAACCGCAGCTGACACGTATGTCTCTACTACCACCGAGCAAACTATTGCTCTTGGTCAGATTCTGGGCAAACTCCTGCAAGCGGGAGACGTGCTTGTGCTCACGGGAGACCTGGGCGCAGGAAAGACGCAGCTCACTAAGGGTATTGCTGCTGGCATGGGCGTCATGGACGACGTGACCAGCCCAACCTTTACCATCGAGATGGTCTACGAGGGCACAACCATGCCGCTCTACCACTTTGACCTGTATCGTTTGAACGATCCTGACCAGCTTGAGGATACCGGCCTGTACGATGCGCTTGAATCTGACGGTCCAACTATCATCGAGTGGGGAGAGCAATTTGCAGAGCAAATTGGCGAGAGAACCCTTGATGTGTATGTTTCTAGATTGTCTGAGGAAGAACTGGAATCCGACGACGCTGAGCCTCGCCGTCAGGTTCGCTTTATTCCACAGAATGCTCGTGGAGAAGAGATTATTCAGTCGCTGTAATTGCTGAATAAATAACGTTTTTGTCACCCAGTTATAGATATTTTAAGAATATCTATAACTGGGTGTTTTGGCGGTATAACTGCGATTTCTTTTCATATATACTTACCAAACCGTTGAAACATGTTTAAAAAAACAATTGTTTTTCTTGAAATACACGAGTTAAGGAATATGAAATGTCAAAGTATTTGCGCAACAACATAAAGCTGCTTGCAATTGCAGGCATTATGGCAGGCGTGTTGGTTTTCTCGCCAGTACTTTCTGCGTTGGCTCTTGCTGAGGGTACTGAGGTAGCTGAGGTAAGCTCCACAACAGAGGCCACCGCCTCGACCGAGTCGTCTGCCACTACGACCGAAGCGACTGCTACAACTGAGACGACCACTGCTGCCTCAACAGATGATGATAGTGACGCAGAGGCTGTTGGATCTTATATGGGTGCCGATGGCATAATGCGTGAAATCCACGTTTCAGTCTCAACAGATGGCGGAACTTATAACGGAAAAGATTATATTCCACCAACTATTTCAGATGATTTTAAGAGTGTTTCTTTTAGTAGCAATGTTCAGCGTGAGGGATACACACTGGTAGGT
>JABZHE010000250.1:0-1161 GCA_015259025.1 Atopobium sp.
GACGTCGTCGCGGTTCCTTGGGTTGAGGTTCAGACTTGCAATCCAAGCCTCATACGCCTCAGGTGAGTAGCCGTAAAGCGCGTCCTGTCGACGGAGCAAGATGACGACATCGCCAAGCTGCTTGCGCTGAGGTGCAGGAAGAGTCACGCGAATCTTGGAGTCCAGCGAGCGCTGATACTGACCAGTAAGCATGTCTCCCCCTTTCACGTTGGCGCCCCTTGCCGCGCGGGCTGTGTTTGTGTTGTGTGTGCGCGGCAACGCTTGGGCATAGTCCGTCGATTGAACGTGAAATAAATATAACTCATTCCGACACTTACACACACTAGAAAACACTTTCCAACACCAAGTATTTTTCTTATGGTCTAGCTGGGGTTTAACGCAGATATGAGATATGACATTTTGACCACAATATGTAGTGTTTAAAAAAATCCGAACTACAAAAGAACGGATTTTCTTAGTCTCAGACCCAATTTATTAAATTTTTTATGAAGTAAAAATTTTTGAGGAAATTGTGGTGAACTCGTGGCGAAAATCACACGTTACTCAAACAAAACCTTCGTCTTGCTTTTACGCAGTCACCACTTTGCCCCACGCTTGTCCCACGCTTGTCCCACACTTGTCCCACGCTTGTCCAACACTTGCGTCAAGCGCGATTATTTGTCCGCGTGAACGTGGGCTCTTGGGTGAGCCTCAAGGTACACGTCTCTAATGTGCGACCTATCTACGTGCGTATAGAGCTGCGTAGTTGAAATATCAACGTGTCCCAAAAGCTCCTGCACCGAGCGAAGATCAGCGCCACCCTCTAGAAGGTGTGTGGCAAAACTGTGGCGCAGTGTGTGAGGATGCAAACCTTCAATCCCCACTACCCTGCCATAATTTGCCACCAGTTTATGTACCGACTGGCGAGAAATACGTCCACCCCGCGCGTTTACAAACACCTCGGATACCTGGCCGTGCTTAAGCAAAAGCGAACGAGCCTCATAAAGGTATGTTTTAAGTGCACGATGCGCAGAGCCCAACACAGGGACTACGCGCTCTTTGGAACCCTTACCAAAAACACGCAAGAGTTCATCTTCTAGAAGGGCACCTCGAACCTCAAGATCGCAAAGCTCAGACACACGAAGGCCGCATCCATACAGCAGCTCAAGTATTGCTCTATCT
>JABZHE010000251.1:0-1160 GCA_015259025.1 Atopobium sp.
CTGGTGGAGACATGCTTACAACGCTTGAAGAGGCGGTGGGAAGCAACATGCCTCAGGTTATGTGTGCGCGCCTTAATCCTGGTGGCGTGTTTGAGTCGCAAAACGGCATTATTGGAAATCCCGATGACGCTAAGTTTGGCATGACAGAAGAGCAGCTTTTCCAGACGTTTGCGTATCTTAAAACCAAAGGCGTGACTGAGTTTGGCCTTCATGCCTTCCTGGCAAGTAACGCTCAAGAGGAAGATTACTATCCAAACCTTGCGCGCGTTCTCTTTAAGCTGGCCGTTAAGCTGCACAAAGAACTTGATATCCATATTGGATTTATTGATCTTTCTGGTGGTATTGGTGTGGCGTACGAGCCAGACCAGGTTGAGCCTGACGTCTTGGCTATTGGCCAGGGCGTAAAGCGCGCCTTTGAAGAGGTCTTAGTTCCTGCAGGTATGGGAGACGTCGCTATTTACACCGAGCTTGGACGCTGGCTTTTGGGTCCTGCTGGCGCACTTGTTACCCGTGTCTTGCATCAAAAAGAGACGTATCGTCACTACCTTGGCGTGGACGCTTGCGCAGCAAATCTTATGCGTCCCGCGATCTACGACGCTTACCACCACATCACCGTTATGGGCAAAGAAGATGCCTCTCCAACCCATACGTACAACGTTGTGGGCGGACTTTGCGAGAATAACGATCAGTTTGCAAAGAATCGCCAGCTCCCAGAGGTGGCTGTGGGTGACCTCCTGTTTATTCACGATACGGGCGCTCATGGTTTCTCGATGGGCTATAACTACAACGGCCGTCTGCGCTCTGCTGAGCTGCTGCTTCTAGAAGACGGATCCGCGCAGCTTATTCGCCGTGCCGAGACAGAAGCAGATTACTTTGCAACGCTTGCATTTGACGGCTCAGACTTTTCAGATCTTGCACAACAAACAACTATAAACACCACACGTTAGAGGGCGAGAAAAACTATGGACATGAAGAATTTGACTGGTGCAATCACCGCTTTAGTAACCCCATTTGACGCTCAGGGAAATGTTGACTTTGAGGCACTTGAGCGCTTTGTTGACTTCCAGATTGAGCAGGGAATTGACGGTATTCTGGCTCTTGGTACTACGGGAGAGTCCTCAACCATGACAGACGAGGAGGACATTGAGGTAGTTAAGGCA
>JABZHE010000252.1:0-1156 GCA_015259025.1 Atopobium sp.
CACCGGAGCAAAAGACTACGTCAGGAGCTCTAAATTTGCCGCCTACCGCACGTGCAATAACACCACGAGCACCATCAAGCTCTCGCGCTGCTTGACGACCAAGCGAGTGCAAAGAGTTTGGGTTCACCCCTGCAATGAGTGAAGCTTCATAGGTTTTCTCGGCATCAAGCGCCTCTTGGCGCATTGGTGCTGAAGCTGCATAGTCTAGGTAAACGTAATCCATAACGTGTTTCTGTTGATTCAATCTTGGAGATCTGGCGTAACTAATACTTGAGAGTGCAGTTTAGCCCTGAACGGTAAGAGCAGACTCGCCAGCAGCGCGGATCGCCTCGATAGTTGCACCGCGGTCTTCCTGGCCAAACACAGCACTACCTGCAACAAGCATGTCAGCGCCAGCAGCTACAACATCAGCTGCGTTAGCTGCACTGATACCACCATCAACCTCAATCAGAGGGTTAACGTTGTGCTTACGGCAGAGCTCTTTGAGTGCCTTGAGCTTTTCAAGTGAGTGAGGAATAAACTTCTGTCCACCAAACCCAGGGTTAACCGTCATGATAAGCACCAGGTCAAGGTCTTCAATTAGATTCTCAAGAACGCTTACGGGAGTACCTGGGCAAAGGGAAATACCAGCCTTAGCACCAGAGTCCTTAATAAGATGGACAAGACGATGAGCGTGAACCTCAGCCTCGTAGTGGAAGGTAACAACGTCAGCGCCGCGGTCCAGGAACAGAGGTGCAATCTCAGCTGGATTGGTAACCATCAGATGGACATCAATGGGTAGCTCAGAAGACTTTTTGCAGTAAGAGAAAATATCTGGACCAAATGAAATATTGGGCACAAAGTGACCGTCCATCACGTCGTAATGGATGTAATCAGCGTTTGCAATTGAATCAAGCTCGCTCTTAAGCTTGGAGAAATCTGCGGATAGAACAGATGGTGCTACCAGGACGTTATTCATTAACTCTCCTATCGAGTCATTCCATAAAATTCTTCATTAGGCAGGCGGTTAGTAAGGCGAGAAGTAATGTCTTCTGGCGTAGCGCCTTCGTAAAGTACAGCGTGAACAGCTGAAGTGATAGGCATTTCAACGTCCATCTGCTGACCAAGCTCATAAAGACCAATGACAGCCTGTGCGCCCTCAACAACCATACCGGTT
>JABZHE010000253.1:0-1123 GCA_015259025.1 Atopobium sp.
CAGTAAAGTCAGGCAGACCGTCAATATGGTGACAGAATCTGCAAAGATAGCGCTTCATTTCAAGAGCGGATGACCATCTTTGGAATGCAAACATGGTCTGCCAATAAAGCCAGAAGTTAGTGTTCCAGAAAGAATCAGGAAGTACGTCGCTAATCTTCTTGCCCTCAAGGTCCTTCTCAGGAGTCATAAACAGCTTGGCAAGCGCGAGCGAGGACTCTTTATCAAGCTTGAACTTCTTGTCTGTGTGAGCGTCTTTACCGCACTTCTCGGAAGCTCTACAGAGAGAGTAGTTTGGATCGTGCTTGTTGAGCCAGTAGTACTCATCAAGTACCGAGACGCCAGGTGTTTCAATGGATGGAACGTCTCTAAACATATCCCACATGCACTCAAAGTGGTTGTCCATCTCGCGGCCACCACGCATATAGAAACCCTTGCTTACATCTTTGCGGCCATCGCAGCTTCCGCCCGCAAGCTCAAGCTTCTCGAGCAGGTGAATTCTTGTACCCTTTACCTGGCCATCGCGGACAAGATAAAACGCAGCAGCTAGACCTGCAAGTCCTGTTCCAATAATATAAGCTGATTTTTTGTCGGCATCTTTGGGCTTTTCTGGTTTAGCGAACGATTCATACGTTCCAGCAGAGTAGTACATAACTTCCTCCTTAGTACTCCGCATCAATTACCTGCGGAAATTAGTAAGTCGCCCTTACCTTGCGTCCACTATAAACTTATAAACTGCTAAAGAAAATGCACAAAAAGAACGATTGGACATATAGGTTATTTTTTGTTGCAATCTACCTGCTAAATTGTTTCAAAAATAGCAATTAATTTGGCTTTTTTCGCAGGTAATGATGTGGTTAACTTGTATTAGTTAGATAAAGCTAACTTAATTTCTTTCATAGTATGAAGGGGGTCTTAGTATGGAAGTTGGTCACGAGTTTTTACTACGTATGGGTAAGACAAGACTGCGTCCTGGAGGTATTGAGGCAACCAATTGGCTGCTTAACTCAGTAGAGATTACGCCAGAAACTAAAATTCTTGAGGTGGCTTGTAATATTGGCACCACTACGGTTGAACTGGTAAAGCGATTCCACTGTCACGTAACCGCAATTGACCTCAATGCAGA
>JABZHE010000254.1:0-1121 GCA_015259025.1 Atopobium sp.
GCAGAGAACGTTCCTGTTCCCGTTAAGGTTATCGGTGTTCAGGACACCTACGGCGAGTCTGGACCTGCGCTTCAGGTTCTTGCCAAGTATGGCCTGGATACCCCAAGCATCCTCGCATCCGTCAAGGATTTCTTGAAGTAAGCGCTTCGAGCTTCTTCGTCCTCTGACGCGTATCTGCGCGCAAACCGCGCATCACTGCACGTCAACGTTGCACAAACAAAGCCCTTCTCGTCATCTGGCGAGAAGGGCTTTAGAATCACAGCGGACTTGCAAGCGACGGAGGAACCGCAAAGGACAAGCTCTAGCTGAATTCATCTACTGAGTTGTCAGATGCTTTGTGGCTGGGGCCACGCATAAGATACGCGGCCCCAGCCACTGCGGCATAAAGTGCCCAAGCGCCTACGCAGAAGAGCAGGTTTCCCAGCCAGTCCCCAACGAAAATCTCGTGTGTGTCAGTACTGCGATAGAACGAGTTCGTGACAGCAAGTAGTAATGCTGCTGCCCCGCTTGACAAGAGTCGTGTCCACAGTGCCTTCACTCGCGGTTGCGGCCATCGTCGTGGCGGGTCAACTATCAAAAGAACCAGGCCGGTGAGGAAGGTTCCATAAAGCGGAAGAACCATCAAAAGAGTGCCAGCTGCGGAGAGTCCCGCGGCGGGGATATAGAAAATCCCGAAGCAAATTCCTATCCATGTCGTGTAGGTACGGATCGCGTCCCTGATCGTGTGAGCAGGTGTGACAAATCGGGCGGAGCTGCTCATGAGCATGTGTCCTGCTACTACCGTGAAGACAATCCAACCGAGACCGAAAGATAGGAGCGTCTCACTCCAGTGTTGAGATCCATAGTGGGTGGAAGCAACTGCATCAAACGCGATGAGCATGGTGGCTGCAAATCCTGCACCCAATACTCGGATCAGTAATGCTCGCCAGAGCGGTGGCTCCCATGTTGTTGGCCGATCAATGACAAAAAGCAGCAGCCCGGCGAAAGGTGCAAGCCACAATGGAGTGTTCACCGGGGCGACTTCAGCAGTGAAGAGCAGAGAACCGGGCACTATCGCGAAGCCGAGGATGAGCCCTACCCAATACACGTAGGTCCGAACGAATAGTTTTAAAGGCTCAACC
>JABZHE010000255.1:0-1119 GCA_015259025.1 Atopobium sp.
GTTTTAGGACAGCTTCTTGGTCAACCTCAGCTGTGGCTTGATTACATTGATGTTGCTATGTTGGGCACACTGTCTGACATGATGATGCTCAACAAAGAGAATCGTGCGCTTGTTTCTGAAGGTGTTAAGCGTCTCCAGAAAGGTCTTCGTCCAGGTCTCGTGGCTCTAGCTGCTGTTGCTGGTCAAGATATTGCTCAGATTTCTGCAGATAATCTGCCATTTTCTATTATTCCTCGCCTTAATGCAGCGGGTCGTATGGGTACCACTGATATCGCGCTTGACCTTCTTCTTACAGAAGACGCTGAAGAGGCAACCATTCTTGCTGGCAAGCTAGAAGAGATTAATGCCGAGCGTCGTGCTATTGAGGCAAAGCTTACCGATGAGGCACTTGAGCAGGCAAAAGAAATTTACGACGGCGGCCACGCAATTGTGCTTGCCAAAGAGGGCTGGCATGAGGGCGTAAAGGGCATTGTTGCTTCAAGAATTGTTAATCGCTATCACGTGCCTTGTATTTTGTTTACCATCCAAGACGGTGTTGCTCGTGGTTCTGGCCGCTCAGTTGGCTCTGTTGACTTGTTCCACGCAGTTGAACAGTGCGCAGATCTTACGGTCCGTTTTGGTGGTCACCAAGGAGCTGTTGGCGTAACAGTAGAAACAGCAAAGATTGACGCATTTAGAAAGCGTTTATCCGAGGTCATGGCAGAGCTTCCAGAAGAAGAGTTTGAGTCTTCAGGAGAAGTAACAGCTCTAGTAAACCTTGACGAGATTACTATCAACTCCATTGATGCGCTTGAGGCATTGCAGCCTTTTGGTCAGGGCAACAAAAAGCCGCTCTTTGGCGTCAAGGGTGTGGTGATGAAGAATCGCTCACGCGTTGGCGCAGGCGGCGCTCACCTTTGCTTTATGGCTTCAAACGGTATCTCCTCAATTTCATCCATTATGTTCAGGACGCCTCACGTTGAGGCGGCAGCTGAGTATGACGGTGCTGTTGATTTGATTTTTGAGGCAGTTAACGAGACCTGGCAGGGTAGAACCAAGCCAAAACTCATGGTCAGAGATATTCTCTACAGAGACTTTACCGACGAAGATGACGGTCCCATTGAAGCAGATCTTCTCGGC
>JABZHE010000256.1:0-1105 GCA_015259025.1 Atopobium sp.
ATCTTACGCAAGAGCAGGTTCACCAGCTAATTCTAGAAAGCCGTAAGGGTATTGTTGATTGTGGCCACCCTGAGCTCGAGGAAGCTGTCATTGCAGCTGCTCAGCAGCAGCCAGTTCAAGGAAAGGGCGGAAAGAGCAAAGTTGTTCTCGCTCGCCTGGATTACAGACTTCTTCATGGCCAGGTTGTATTCTCTTGGATTAATACTGTAGGCGCAAACCGCATCATCATTGTAGATAACGATGCAGCTACAAATGATATTAAAAAGAATGCTCTTAAGCTGGCTAAGCCTAGCGGTGTTTATCTCAATATCTTCACTGTTGAAAAAGCTCTCTCAAAGATGGCAAAGCTGGACACCCTTGGTGATTCAGTAATGTTTGTATTTGGCAACACAAAAGAGCTCCTAGAGTTCTCAAAGGAGCACCAATTTGACGAGGTCAATTACGGTGCAACTGCTAATACAGATGGTGCAGAGCAAATTGGTGGCTCTGGAAGTTCCGTATTTCTTACCGAAGAGGGCAAGAAAGATACACAGGAGCTTTTGGATCTTGGAACCAAAGTATACGTTCAGCAGACACCTACCCACCAGCGTGTCAATTTAAATTCACTATAAAAGAGGGGAGAAGAAATGAGTACATTTGTTAGTGCACTTCTTGTTGGTCTCGTTGGCATTTTCTGCATGCTCGACTCTCGCTTGCTCGGACGACTCAACTTTGAGCAGCCACTTATTGGTGCAACACTCGTTGGTCTTGTTCTAGGAGATATTCCTACAGGTCTTGCAGTTGGAGCCGCAACTGAGCTGGTAAGCATGGGCTTGGTATCTGTAGGCGCAGCTGTGCCACCAGATATGGTTCTTGGTAGTATTGTTGCTTCTGCATTTGCTTGCCTTACAGGTGCAGGTGTTGAGACGGCAATGACCATTGCAATCCCAATTGCAGTGCTCGGTCAGCTCTTTGGTATTGTTTTCCGTTCAATTATTGCTGCACTTACTCACGTATCTGATCAAGCAATTGAAGAGGGTAAATTCAAGAAGGCAACCAACATGCACATTGTGGTTGGTACTACCTTGTACTCTCTTATGTACTTTATTCCTATCTTCTGCAGTAT
>JABZHE010000257.1:0-1093 GCA_015259025.1 Atopobium sp.
TCTTAAACGTAGTAACAGAAGGACCTGCGGTCCAGCCAACTACCTGGCTAGAGAGGCCAAACTCCTCAAGCGTAGCCTGGAGCCTCTGTGCAGTAGCTTCAAGCTCATCGTCACTTACGGCAGAAGTGGCCGAGTTCTTGTTTGACTTCAGGATGCTAAATGGTGGCAGCTCATACGACTCATCGTCATCGCCAGGCCTCTTGAGCTGGTCTGGTGTGGCGAGAAAATCGGGCGTTGTTTTAGCCTTACTCTTAGGTTTAGCCTGTTTTGTGGTAGGAGCAACCTCGGCTACAGCGACATCGTTTTTCTCGACAACTGCATCATCTAGCTGGTCATTCTTCTTAGGACGCAGCTTGTTCTTAGCCCTATCAATGAGCGTAGTAGGAGCATCACCTGCATCCTCTTGCGCCTCTTCTTCCTCGTAAAGACGAGCGTCACGTTTGATGACAGAAGTCTTGCGATTGCCCAGATACGTGGTCTCCCCCTCACCAGTCTCATCAAAGAGAGAAGACTGGTTGTTGGAACCACGTCTACCCTGCTTCTTTGCAGGTTGTGGGGCATTTGCGGCAAAGAGTGCCTCTTCTTTTGCAAGGGCACGCTCTTCTTTGCGGTAGCGATGATTCTCGCGCGCCTCATCCAGGCGGAAGCTCACGCGCTCAACCATGTCAGAAATGGAGAAGCCACAGATAACAACGCCAGCAATGATAAAGCCAACTAATAGGACATTGCCCACCACGCGACCAACAAAGCGCAGCAAAACCCAAGCAATACCGCCACCTACATAGCCACCAGCAGCCTCAAGGACTTTTGTGCCTAAAAGCATGTCTGGAGCAGACTCAGCTCCTGGAAAGTTGAGCGAGATAAGCGCAAGTGCAGCAAGAACGTCAAGCGTAAGACCAATAGCAATGCGCGTAGAGATTCCCTGATCATCGCGCATAAAAAAGGTCATAGCAAAGACAAAAACTGCAATGGGAAAAAGAAGCGCTCCCGTACCAAAGCAAAGTTTAAGTCCATGACCCATCGCGCTGGTAATAACAGCGTTAGAAGGGACAATAATGGACAAAAACATGGCGATAGCAACCACTGCAAGAAC
>JABZHE010000258.1:0-1091 GCA_015259025.1 Atopobium sp.
CGGCGATTACGATTATTTCCTCTTTAAACTTGCTGAGCTTCAAGCAGCAGCGCAGGGAGAGACGTCGAGCAAGACGGTGTCCTCGTATGGAACATCGGGTGCAAGAGCGGTTAAGAGTTCTGGCCCAGAGGCAGGTCAAGCTGCAGGATCTTCTCGCAATGTGAAGACTAAGGAGCAGAGAAGAGCTGAGGCAGAGGAGCGCAATCGTAGAAGTCGTGCGCTGAGGGAGACTAAGAAGCGCTTGGACGAGGTTGAAGCTGCACTTACTCCTGCGCATAAACGATACGATGAGCTCATGACGCTTATGGCTGACGAGGCTCTCTATAACGATCTTCAAAAGTTTGATGAGTGCATGGCTGAATACCAGGCACTCTCCAAAAAGATTCCTGCTCTTGAGGCTGAATGGTTGGAGCTTTCAGAAAAAATGGAAGCAGACATTGATGAGTAGGTAGTTTTGCCAATCTTGGGTAAAATTGTCTTGTACCAACCGTCTTGTAACTAACGTCATGTTCTTGAGAGTCTTTGTTTGTACGTGCCTGTCTGCATGGTTATTGCAGATGTTGAGATAAGGATTGTTGTGCCAACTGCTTTAACATCAGTTCCATCGCTTTTGACAACGCTCGCTGAATTTGCGCTGGTAATTTTTGCCATTGTGATTCACGAGGTTGCCCATGGTTTTGTGGCATATAAGTGCGGCGATCCTACAGCAAAGATGTCTGGTCGTTTGACGCTCAATCCGCTGGCACACATTGACTTGTTCGGTACGGTTCTTTTGCCGTTTATGTTGGTATTGATGGGTGGTCCTAGCTTTGGTTACGCAAAGCCTGTTCCCTATAACCCCAACTACCTCAAAGATCGTCGTCGTGACGAGATTCTGGTAGCACTAGCGGGGCCAGCTTCTAACATTTTGCAGGCGTTTCTCGGTGCACTCTTATTGCGTTTGCTCAACGCGCTAGCTGTTGCATTTGGTGTGGCACTAAATCCGCTGGTAATGTACTACGTTTCTTCACTGGTAATCTTCTACATTCAGATTAACGTAAGCCTGGCAGTCTTTAACATGCTGCCTATTCCGCCTTTGGACGGCTCTAAGC
>JABZHE010000259.1:0-1073 GCA_015259025.1 Atopobium sp.
CTTCAAAGTAGATGCCAAAGCGATCTTTTGCCTCAATTCCCAGCGTGGCATAGGCGTCGCTGGTAAGATTTGGGTCCTGTGCCGTAATAGCCAGGGCGTCCATGTGAGCCGCCTCAATCAGGTCCGCATCCGCGTAAAGATCAGAAATCTTGAGCGTGGTGCCGCCCGACTGACGGTATCCCAGGGTCTCTCCCTCGTGCCTAAGTTCCAGGTCAAGCTCTGCCAAACGCGCGCCATCAGAGGTTTGTTCAAGGGCGGCCAAGCGCTTTCTTGCGGTAGAGCCTCGCTTGGCGTTACTGGCAAGATAGACAGTTCCTGGGAAGTCTCCTCGACCAACACGGCCTCTGAGCTGGTGCAGCGTAGCCAAGCCAAAACGATCAGCATTAAAGACAACCATGACCGTAGCATTCGGAACGTCAACACCAACCTCAATGACGGTTGTGGAGACCAGAATCTGCGTCTTATTTGTGCGGAACTTTTCCATTACCTGATCTTTTTGTGTCTCAGGCAATCTACCCGTCAAAAGATCGCAGGTAAAGTTTTTGAAAACGGTCTTTGAGAGCTCCTCATAAACACGGGTGGCGCTGTAGAGCTTGCCATTTGTACGAGCGGCCTCAGGAACATCTTCAAGCTCTTCTTCAGAATCGCTTGGGTCAATCAAAGGACAAACCAAATATGCCTGGTGACCAGCCTGAACAGCTTCGGAAATGGCGGCGTATGCCTGGTCAAGATTTTCTGGAACACACAGCTTGGTGGTAACGCCTGCTCCCGCCTTTGGCCTCTTGGTAATGCGAGACGTATCAACATCTCCGTACAAAGAGAGTGCCAACGTACGCGGGATAGGTGTTGCGCTCATGGCGAGAAGATCTACGCCTTGTCCCTTTTTGCGGAGCGCCGTTCTTTGATCAACGCCAAAACGATGCTGCTCGTCAACAACAGCAAGGGTGAGCTGCTTAAATACCACACGGTCAGAAAGAAGCGCAGTGGTGCCAAAGACAACGGACAAAGAACCGTCAGCTAGGCAAAGCTCAATCTGCTGCCTCTCCTCTTCTGAGGTAGAACCCGTGATAGGC
>JABZHE010000025.1:0-8953 GCA_015259025.1 Atopobium sp.
CGGCAAATATTGCGGCAGCAGAAAAAGAACTTGGTTCTAAGCTGCTAGAACGTACGGTCCCGCTGTCGCTCACGTTTGCGGGAGAAGAGTTCTTGCGCTACGCCCGTAGGTTCCAAGCTCAGTGTCGCGCTATGGATCAAGAGTTTCTTGATATTGCGGGCAACGAGCGAGGTCGCCTGCGTGTTGGCGTCACTGCAACACGAGGTCACATCATCATGCCGCGCTCCATTGCTGCTTTTCAAAAATTGCACCCAAATATCTCCATTGAGCTTGACGAGGGCGAGAATGACGAGCTTGTTGAGTGGCTATCTGAAGGCCAGCTTGACTTGATTGTTGCAACGGTTAATTCATCGTCGTATGACCTGGTTGTTAAAAAGCTGTTTGACGAGAAGATCGTTCTGGTTGTCTCTCAAGCGCTTCTTGAATCTTTGTACGCTGATAAGGTTGACTCGGTTGTTGCGCAAGTCAAAAAGACGGGAAAGCTCACAGCCTTGGAAGCTTGCCCCTTCTTAACGGTAGGTAAACGAGACATTGCTGGTAGTTTTGCTCGCCATGCGTTTGCCGCGTCGGGTATTTCTCCCACTATCAAGGTCATGTCCAGAAACTCCGAGACGCTTTTGGCGCTTGCCATGAGAGGCGTTGGCGCGTGCTTCTTACCATCAGAGCTGGTGGCCTCTTCTTACTACGACTCTGAAACGTCTGGTCTTCACATCATTGAGCTGGGAAAAGAGATGTCTTACTCGGTTAGTGTTGCTTGGCGACGCACCGACCATGTGTGGAGCACAATCGAGTCATTTGCTCAGGTGCTTTCTGAGCAGCGCTACGTGGTGAAGCGAGGTGAGTAGCGTGTATGCTCTTCAGTCTGACAACAACTTTGAGGTTTTGTATCAGGACGACTATCTACTTTCCGTGAATAAACCGGCGGGAATTATCGTTCATGCGGACGGCACCCATGAACCCTCGTTAACTGAGCTAGTTTGCGAGAAACTCCACGCACTTGAGAGTTCAGGCCAGATAGACCTTTCCCAGGTCCAAGCTCTGAATCGCCTTGATAGAGAGACTACAGGTATTGTGCTTTTCTCGCTTAAAAAAGAAACGCAGTCACAGTTTGACCAGCTTATTGCCTCCAAGGAACTTTCCAAAGAGTATCTGGCAGCTGTTAAGGGAGCGTTTGAGCCAAATAAACTGCTGATAGATAAGGCAATTGGAAAAGATCGGCATGACGCTCAGAAAATGAGAATCTCAGCCACGGGTAAGCCTTCTCAAACGGAGGTACGTCTGATTAAGGTCGCATCGTCAGCACAAGGTCAAACTCAAAGCTTGCTACTGGTTAATTTGCTGACAGGAAGAAAGCATCAAATCAGAGTGCATCTTTCGTCACTTGGATTTCCTCTGGTAGGAGACACGCTGTATGGAGGTGTGCCGACTCTGCAACGCGGAGCAAAAAAGAAGCATAGGCCGCAGCCGTTAATGCTGCATGCATATCGCGTTGGATTTATTCATCCAGTCACGGGCGCAAAAATTGTGATTAAAACGGATATTCCAGAGCGATTTTCTTATTTTGGTGTCACCGAGGTGGACTTATAGTACATACTTTGTGGTAGAGACATACATTCATTTTGTGCGGATACGTTACCCAGACGTGCATAAAGTGAACGAGGAGGGGGAGAAATGCCTGGCACAATGCGAGGTGTCTATACCAACCTGACTGAAATCCGCAGGAAGGTATTTAAAGAGGTTTCAACGCTTGCGTATGAAAAAGCAGATAAGAGCGTTGATGAAATTGCTCACCAGATGGAAGAGCTGCCGTACAAGATTATTCCTGGTGATATTGCTACGTATCGTGAGAGCGTCTTCTTGGAGCGCGCTATTGTTGGCGAGCGCATTCGCATGACTATGGGCATGCCTATGCAGGGCGTTGATCAACCAGAGCTTATTTCTGACGGCTTGGAAGAGGCCTCTCGACCTGAGGTTTATTACCAGCCACCGCTGATTAACATCGTTAAGTTTGCGTGTAACGCCTGCGAGGACAACGTGTATCGCGTTACCAACGCGTGCCAAGGTTGTCTTGCGCACCCTTGTCGAGAGATTTGTCCTAAAGAGGCAATTAGCTTCGTAGACAAAAAGGCATACATTGACCAGGAGAAGTGCATTCAGTGTGGCATGTGCTTCAAGGTTTGCCCTTACCAGGCAATTCATCACCACGTACGTCCTTGCGCTGCTGCTTGTGGTATGGACGCTATTGGCTCCGATGAGCATGGTCGCGCAGATATTGATTACGAGAAGTGCGTATCTTGTGGCCAGTGCCTGGTCAACTGCCCCTTTGGCGCAATTGCCGATAAGAGCCAGATTTTCCAGGTAATTCAGGCTATCAATGAGGGTTACACCGTTGTTCCAATTGTGGCTCCTTCGTTTGTTGGTCAGTTTGGCAAGGGTAGCGTTGGTCGTCTTCGTGAAGCCTTCAAAGAGATGGGCTTTGCCGAGGTAGAAGAGGTAGCAACTGGTGCTGACCTCTGTACCGTTCAGGAAGCAGAAGACTTTGTCAAAGAAGTCCCAGAAAAGCTGCCATTTATGGGAACAAGTTGCTGTCCTTCTTGGTCTGCCATGGCTAAAAAAGAGCATCCAGAGCATGCTGATGCTATTTCTATGGCACTAACCCCCATGGTTTTGACTGCTCGTCTGGTAAGAAAGCAAAATCCAGAATCCAAGATTGTCTTTATTGGACCATGCACTGCGAAGAAGCTTGAGGCTCTGCGTCGCTCCGTTAAGTCTGAGGTCGATTTTGTTCTGACCTTTGAGGAACTTGCAGGAATGATGGAGTCCAAGGGTATTGACTACACCAAGCTTGATGATGATAACTCCGACTTTGAAAACGCTTCTCATGACGGTCGCGCCTTTGCAGTGGCCGGTGGCGTAGCAGGTGCCGTAGTTAACGTCATTCACCAGAAGTACCCTGATAAAGAAGTGCCTATCATGGCTGTTGACGGCCTTGCTGAGTGCCGAGCTATGCTCAAGGATGCTGTTAAGGGTAAATATCCAGGCTATCTTCTTGAGGGCATGGCTTGTCCTGGCGGCTGTGTCGGAGGCGCTGGCACCCTGAGTGCCGTTAACCGTGCTGCCGCAGCAGTTAAGCGTTACGCAAAGACCGCTTCTTCCGAGCTGGCTTCTGCTAATAAGTACAACGATCTTATTCCAGAGCTTGCCGGTACCGTCTCGCCTGAGGTTGAGATTGCCGAGGTTCTTGAGGTTCAGAAGCCTGTTGAGTAGACACGTTCTCTCAAATTAAAAGCTAAACGCCGGTGCACTGCATCGGCGTTTTTTATGAGAAATGTAGCTTAATAGGGTAATCTACCAGGTAATAAAAAGGATCTGCGATTAACAGATCCTTTAAGTTTTAGCTGAAAGATAGTCAACAAAACGTTGATTATTTTGAATTACTCAGATTTTTCGTTCTTCATGGATGCATAGAACGTTGCATGCGCAAAAACGTCTTTAATGGTTTTTCCATTAATAAAAGGAAGAGCGAGAAATTCGTCTACCGTAGGAACTAGTTCAGAACAATCTACAAAGTGGTTTTTTGAGTTTCTGATACTGGTGTCTTGAGCTCTCCATGCCTCAAAATTGACATCAGTGAGGTAATAAACCTGGTGTCCGACTTGCATGTACACAGAGTGATTACTGTGCAGGTACTCTACCAGGTCCTCGTAAGAAATCTGGAGAACCTCAGAACTTTTCTTGCCCATGATGCAATCCTTTCCACGTCGCTTGCGCGCAAATTATGGACGCACTTTTATAGACTATACCGCCCTCAGAATACGCTTATTCAGATGAATTGAGAGGCATAGGCAAGCGGACGTTTTTTCTCGCTCAACGGCAATGAGCGGATGGTTGCAATTTTTAGTGCTACTATTTGAGAATTTCTTGCACCATCTCATCTGCAGTATTGCAGAGTGTGGTGGCACCAGCAGCTAAAAGGGTATTTTTATCTCTAAATCCCCAGGTAACGCTAATGCAAGGCATGCCACTGTTGTGTGCTGTTGCAACATCAACCTCAGAGTCTCCAATATAAACAGCGTCTTGAGGGTCAACACCAATTTGAGCAAGAGCGTAATGGACAGGCTCAGCATCAGGCTTTCTCTTGAGGTCATCTCGCTGACCCAGAGCAAAGTCAAATCTACCAGGGAAGAAATTGCTCATTAAATCCGCAATAGCAAAGTCTGGCTTGTTTGAGACAACGGCGCACTTAACACCTGCAGCCCTAAGCGTATCAACAGCTTCAAGAACGCCAGGATAAGGAGCTGTATTATCCAAGCTATGGTCAGCGTAGTGCTCTTTAAAACACGCGAGTACACGCTGGTATGTTTCATCATCAGTGCCCTTTGGCACAGCATCGCGGATAAGCTTTGCAACGCCGTTTCCTACCATTTGACGGACCTCATCAACGGTATAGGTAGGCATATTGAATTGCTCAAGAGCGTAATTTGTTGCCCAAGCAAGATCAACAATGGTGTTCAGAAGTGTTCCATCTAGATCAAAAACAGCGGCTTTATAGGCCATGAAAGCTCCAAGTTCTTCTCGCCCCGTAGTGAGGCTTGCATGTATCAGCTTCAGTCTAGCGTAAAAACGTGAATGTAAGTTATTTATTCTGCTGAATCTGCTCTAAGTTCAGATTGAGGAAGCTGAGCTAAACGTTGGAGAGTACAATGTTTTATCTATGAGCAAGAACGTGCCGTCTACGCGTTTTTGCCGTCTTGAAGGAGCTTTCCGATTTGGCACAGGGAAGCAAAGACGAAAGGATAAAAATGGATTGTTCCTCAGAAACCTCCCAGAATTATTCCGCTCACGCAGCTGTTGATTTGCACAGCATGCATACGCATACCTGCGGTGAGCTTCGTGCAGAGCATATCGGTCAGACCGTTACGCTCACTGGTTGGGTTTGGCGTCGTCGTGACTTTGGTGGCCTGATTTTTGTTGACCTTCGTGATCGCGAGGGTTTGACACAGATTCTATTTGACCCAGATGTTGATGCAGAAACATTTGCAACTGCAGAGACGATTCGTCCTGAGTGGCCTGTTTTGATTTCTGGTACGGTTCAGCATCGTTCTGAAGGCCAGACTAACGAGGCTCTTGCTACCGGTGAGGTAGAGGTACTTGCTTCAAAGATTGAGGTTCTTAATACGAGCGCTGTTCCACCATTCCAGATTGAGAACCACATTGATGTTAATGAGGACCTTCGCTTGAGGTATCGCTACGTTGATCTTCGTCGTCCTCAGATGGCACAGAATCTTCGCATGCGTTCCGATTTTGCTTTTGCACTTCGTGAGGCATTCCATAAGCGTGACTTTACCGAGGTAGAAACTCCAGCACTGTTCAAATCTACTCCTGAGGGTGCTCGTGACTTCCTGGTTCCATCCAGAATGCAGGGCGGAAACTTCTACGCACTACCACAGTCTCCACAGCTGTTGAAGCAGCTGCTGATGATTGGTGGTATTGAGCGCTACTACCAGATTACTAAGTGCTTCCGCGATGAGGACCTTCGTGCAGATCGTCAGCCTGAGTTTACACAGGTTGATATGGAGATGGCATTTGTCCGCGAGGAAGATGTCATGGCCGAGCTTGAGGATATTCTGGGCGATGCATTTGCAAAGATGGGTATTGAGTTCCCAGCTCCACTGCGCAAGATTCAGTACTGGGACGCAATGGATACCTACGGCTCCGATAAGCCTGATACCCGCATTGGTATGGAGCTCCACGATGTCTCTGAGGTCTTCAAGCAGTCCAGCTTTAAGCTCTTTAGCTCTGCTGCAACAACTGATGGTCAGTACGTCAAGGCAATCAACGTTAAGGGTGCAGGCACCTGGCCACGTTCTCAGGTTGATAAGCTTGCCGAGGTAGCCGCCGGCTTTGGTGCTAAGGGACTTGCATGGGTTGCCTTCAAAGAGGACGGTTCCGTGGGAGGTCCTATCACCAAGTTCTTCTCGCCAGAAGAGCTTGAGGCGCTACGTGCAGAGATGTCTGCTGAGGCAGGGGACTTGATTCTCTTTGCTGTGGGCGGTCGCCTGGAGACAGATGAGATTCTTGGCGGTATGCGCCTGCATATGGCAAAGGTTTTGGATGTACCACGAGAAGGTCATGATTTCCTCTGGGTTGTTAACTTCCCTCTGTTCCACTGGGATGAGGAGACTCAGTCTTACGCCTCTGAGCACCAGCCCTTTACGCTTCCTCGCGAGGATGAGCTTGACCTTTTGGATACTGATCCTCTGGCTATGGGCTCGTATACCTACGACTTTGTTATGGACGGCTTTGAGGCTGGCGGCGGCGGAATGCGTATCCACAACGCTGAGCTGCAGCTTAAGATTCTGGAGAAACTCGGCTTTACTGAAGAGCGTGCTAAGGCTCAGTTTGGCTTCTTGATGGAGGCTTTGACGTTTGGTGCACCTCCAATGGGCGGCTTTGCACTTGGTCTTGACCGCGTGTGCATGCTGCTTGCAGGTGCTGATTCCATCCGCGACGTCATGGCCTTCCCAAAGACTACTTCTGGCTCTGATCTGATGTCTAGCGCTCCTTCACCTGTTTCTAATGAGCAGCTCAAAGAGGTTTCGCTTCAGACGCTTCCAAAAGAGGCATAAGCAAACCAAGCAACGCAAAACAGTAAGGTACGTGGTGTTTTAGTAATGAATGATGTTTCTGTAAAAGAAAAAGCTCCATCTGCTCGCGCTGAGTTAAAGGTTATCTTAGATCACTTTGGCGCGTATAAAAAGGATTTTGTTATGACGGGACTCTGCGTGTTTGCAGAGTCCCTACTCGAATTAGTGATTCCTGTACTCATGGCCCAAATTGTTGACCAGGGCATTTTGCAAGGCAACCTTCAGACTGTTTTTGTAAACGGCACCGTTATGGTTGTCTTTGCTCTTCTCGCCATGTTTGCTGGTATTGGTTATGCACGCTACTCAGCAAAAGCAGCCATGGGACTGGGCGCTCAACTCAGACAAGATGAGTATCGTCGTATGGAAGAGTTTGCTTTTGCAAATCTTGATAAATACGATTCATCCTCTCTGGTCACACGACTGACGTCAGACGTTACTATTATTCAGAACGCCTTTGCAATGGGCACACGCCCGTTTATGCGTGGACCAATTATGCTGGTCATGGGCTTGGTTATGGCGTTTATTATGAGTCCAGAGCTGGCGGTAGTGTATTTTGCGGTGTTGCCGTTCTTGGCTATTGCGCTCTTCCTTATTGTGAAGCGCGTTGGTCCTTTGTATCGCGTTATGCAAAGTGCAATGGATAAGCTTAACGAGGCGCTGCAGGAAGACTTTGCGGCCGTGCGCGCTATTAAGGCGTATGTCCGAGAAGGATATGTCTCCGAGCGCTTTGAAAAAGTTAATACGCAGTATGCACAGACTGCTACAAAGACCTTTGGAACTTCCGTCTTAAACCTGCCTATTTTCCAAGCCTCAATGTATGTCACTAACGTGGCTATTCTTTGGTTTGGTGGCCAGATGATTATGGCTGGCAGACTGGGTGTTGGCGAGCTCACGGGCTTCATGAGCTACGTACTGCTTATCATGAACTCTCTTATGATGATTTCTGGCGTGTTCTTGCTTACTGCTCGCGCCATTACTAGCGTGCGTCGAATTGGAGAGATTCTTTCCGAAGAGCCTGCTATTGAGTCTCCAGAGCACGGCTTGACTGACGTTAAGAATGGCGAGGTTCGTTTTGAAAACGTGTCTTTCAAGTACAGCCAGAGCGCTGAAGAGGACGTTCTTGAAGACATTAACCTCTCGTTTGCGCCAGGCTCTACCGTTGGCATTCTCGGCGGCACCGGCTCTGGAAAAACTACCCTTATTCAGCTGATTGCTCGCTTGTACGATGCAACTGAAGGCACCGTATTTGTTGGCGAGAATGACGTCCGCTCCTACAATCTTGTTTCACTTCGTGACGCGGTGTCTGTTGTCCTTCAGAAAAATGTGCTGTTCAGCGGTACCGTCCGCGACAACCTGCTCTGGGGAGATCCCAATGCAACTGATGAGGAGCTGCTCCACGCGTGTTCTATTGCATGCGTTGATGAGTTTCTTGACAGGATTGGGGGCCTGGACGGAGACCTTGGTCAGGGTGGCGTTAATGTCTCCGGTGGCCAGAAGCAGCGTCTTTGTATTGCGCGCGCGCTTTTGAAGAAGCCAAAAATCATCATTTTTGATGACTCTACCAGCGCGGTTGATACAGCAACTGACGCAAAGATTCGTGCAGGACTTGCCGAACTTGCTGACATGACAAAAATCATCATTGCCCAGCGTGTGAACTCAGTTATGGACTCAGATCAGATTGTCGTTCTTGATAACGGTAGGGTTCATATGACTGGCACCCACACAGAACTTCTCGCCAAGAGCCCTATCTACAGAGAGCTTTATGAGTCGCAGACTGGCGGTAGTCAGTCAGACATTGATGCTGCTGGTAAGGAGGTGTCACATGGCTAATCGCGCAGGAGGAGCACGTCCTCAAAACATCGGACATACCATTAGGGTGTTTGTCTCGTACTTAGGTCATGCTAAGAAGCGCCTTATGTTGGTGGCACTTCTTGTTTCTATCAGTGGTTTAGCAGCGCTTCTGGGCACCTATATGATTAAGCCTGTTGTTGCGGCAGTGGGCAGGGGAGATGTAAGTGGCTTTACCAACCTTGTTGTGTTCACAGCGGTTGTGTATGCAATCGGAGCGCTTACTAGTGTTGGTTACACGCAAATTATGGTTCGCGCTGCTCAGAGGATTGTTTTTGACATCAGACGAGACCTTTTTGAGCACATTGAATCGCTGCCGCTGAGGTTCTTTGACCGCCGTACCCGCGGCGATATCATGAGTTTCTTTACCAACGACGTGGATACCATCTCAGAGGCACTTAACAATAGCTTTGCCAACCTTGTTCTGGCGTTTATTCAGATGGTGGGCACGCTTGTAC
>JABZHE010000260.1:0-1005 GCA_015259025.1 Atopobium sp.
ACTGGGCGTGTATATGACGCGCGTCAGAAAGGCGTTTGCATACGACAGGATGTTTGCAGCAATCGTGGTGGTTTCTGCATTGTCGCTCGTGTTGATGAAGCTCGTAGAACTTGTCCAAAAGCGCGCACTGCCTTGGGATACCTCTCAAGACAGTGGAGGATCCACGCACTAATCTTAACTGGTTCAAAGAAAGAAGTGATAACCGCATGAACGCATCTGATTGCAAGGGTTTGACAAGAAAAGGCTTTCTAGCTGCGATGGGTTTCTCGACAGCTGGACTTTGCGCAGGTTGCTCACTTGAACAGCCTTCCGCTCCGTCTAACAGCAACAAGGGTGCTGGCGAGAAGAGCGGCGGTACCACGGAGATCACGTTTGCGCTGGATTACACTCCAAACACCAATCACACCGGCATTTATGTAGCTCAGGAGAAGGGCTACTTTGACCAAGCTGGTCTCAAGGTAACTATTCAGCAGCCACCTGCCGATGGCGCCGACGCGCTGATTGGTGCGGGTGGCGCTCAGATGGGCGTTACCTACCAGGACTATATTGCTAACAGCCTCTCGTCTTCTAATCCGCTGCCATATACTGCGGTGGCTGCTATCATTCAGCACAATCTTTCGGGCATTATGAGCCGTGAAGAGGATCACATTGTTCGCCCGCGAGACCTGAATAACCGCACTTACGCAACGTGGAATCTCCCTGTTGAGCAAGCTACTATCAGGTCTGTTATGGAATCCGACGGTGGAGACCCCTCAACGCTTAAGATGGTACCTTACGAGGTAGACGACGAGGTATCTGGCTTAAAAGCAAAGATGTTTGATGCTGTTTGGGTATATGAGCAGTGGGCTGTTCAAAACGCTCGTGTTCAGAACTTTGCGTACAACTATTTTGCCTTTGCAGCTATTGATCAAAACTTTGACTTTTACACACCAGTTATTGCGGTAAACGATGGTTTTGCAAAAGAGAGCCCAGATGCTGTTAAGGCCTTCTTGAGCGCCGCAAGAA
>JABZHE010000261.1:0-987 GCA_015259025.1 Atopobium sp.
CAACACAGCCGTCCTTGGCAATCTGCTCCTCTTGAGGAGTTACGCCATGGGTGCGCAACAATAGCGCACTTCCTGCAGCTTCAGAAGCGGAATCAACTACCTCTACGCCCTGGTCTTTAAGGGACGTGACAACGCGAGGGTTATGGATAAGCGGACCAAGCGTGCGCACGGGCGCATGAGCATCTTTGACGGCCTGCTGGACCATCTGAAGAGCTCTTTCTACGCCGTAACAAGCACCTGCTTCATCGGCAATTTTGATAGTAGGCACGAACTAATTCCTTCCGGGATGCTCTTTGAGCATTGCATCTCTTAGTTCGTATACCCGCTCCATGGCCACTTCTTCCATCTCTTTTGCCTGATCTTTACGCTTTGTAGAAGTCAGATCACTAAAAGAAACCTTCTGACCAGCGCGAAGATACACCTTTACAGGCTTAACCAGAGGAGAACCTTTTTTCTTAATATCAAGTGCGCCAATAATGGCTAGTGGCTGAACATCCACCTTGGCAAGCTGGGCGATAAGCGCAAAGCCGCCGTGGGTTTCTCCACGTTCAGTATTGCTTCTGACTCTGGTACCCTCAGGATAAATGAGAAGCATTTCTCCCCTAGAAAGAGCCGTAGTTGCGCGACGAATTGCCTTCATGTCAGCAGTTCCACGATCTACTGGGATACCACCAAGTCTAGAAAGCGCCCACTGAAGTGGTTTGAATTTGTTGAACTCACTCTTGTAAATGGTTCTTACGGGAATGCCATGAACAAGCAGGTGAACAACAGTAACAATGGGGTCTAAAAATGTTGGATGATTCATGATAAGAACGCGAGGGGTCTTATCACCAACAAAGAGCTGATCATTGTCCCAACGCCATCTAAACCAGATTTTTGTAATCAGTCCAAGCACACTGACTGCCAGCCATTTAAAGAACTTTGCTGGAGCTGGAAAATCAGCAAGCGCGGTATCGTAATAATCGTCAAACGAGTTTCCGCCAAAAG
>JABZHE010000262.1:0-959 GCA_015259025.1 Atopobium sp.
GAACATACAAGATTCAAATGGATTCTCCCGTTGGAGCTAAAGAGGGTACCGCTGTCCTCATTACCTCTGGCGAGAAACTCACTGGTTCTCTGACTGCCATGGGTGTCCAGATTGATATTGAGAACGGCAAGGTTACCGACAACTCGTTTACCTTTGGCGGCAAGCTTGAGTCTTTTGTAGGTCCTGTTATCTTTGCTGTTGGTGGCTCCGTTGAGGGCGACACCATTCAAGGCATCGCCCACATTGCTAACCGAGACTTTGTGTTCACGGGCACAAGGGAGAGTTAAGATTACATCACGTTCCTAATCCTCACAGAAATACCTCCAAATAATTTTGGATTTTCTTCTCGACATCAAGTTTACGTGCACACTTAACTAGCTTCTCTACGTCTCTCTTTGGACTTTTGACATAGGTCAGCATCGCCAGAATGACGACTTTCGAGTCCACGTACTTTGATCTCTGACCAGGTCGCAAAGTAATCTCTCTAGATCGTACGTTCTAACGATATTGCTGTGCTGAGTAGTCAGCTCTACCAGCCCAAGCTCAAGCATCTCGTCGGCACAGGTACGGCAGACTATTTCTACCTTCCTGATAGGCGGGGCGTTGTAGCCTTTGGGGAACGTCATGGTGAGGGAGAAGGGTGCGCGTCGGTCATTTCATAAAGGAACAGGGTTGTATCGTCGGAGAGTATGTCACGCGAGAACCGATGTTGAGCGACAAGGTATGAATCCTCTCATGTCTCTGGAAGAGCATAAAGACCACGTCCAAACCAAATAAGTTCGCCCTTATCAACGGCCTTGATAAGTTTTCTTCTGGGTATGCCATAGGCAATGACCTATGACCCGGACTCGTATCCATTCTGGTCTTTCACAATCTCAATTAAAGCCAGAGCCATTCTCTTTCAAAATCGTACATTTGTACTAAATATTATTTCATATTAAGCACAAATTTTAGTTCTG
>JABZHE010000263.1:0-952 GCA_015259025.1 Atopobium sp.
GGGTAGGAATGCTGTAGCGGAAGCCAGCGTTGATGACCTGGCTCAGGTTGTCGATGCTGGAGAGCTGGCCATCGGCGCCGATGAAGGTCTGAACAGCCATGCAGTCTGCGTTCATACGGATAGCATCCTCGATGTCAACAGCAACAACCTCGTGGGAGAGGTCTGCCTGCAGCATAGAAGAACCAGAAGAAACGCGAAGAGCAATGCCCTTAGAGACCTCAGGAGAAACGCAGGTCCTGATTGCGCCACGGGTACCCATGAAGCAGTCAACGTAAGGAGCAAGCTGTGGAAGCAGCAGGTCAAGACGCTCGAGACCAGCGGTTGAACCCATGAAGTAACCGTGGTCAAATGCGAACATTACAGTGTTGCCGCTCTTTGGATCAAAGATGTTGGAGAGGTGCTTCTGCATACCCCAGTCGAGGTTGTTTGCACCCTTTACATAAAATCCCTGATTGTTAGCAAAAGGAGTGTCTACGTGATAATCCTTAGCTACTTTCAATCCGTCCAGATCTGCCATGAAAATCCTTTCAATAAAACCTTAAAGCTCGCAGAGAAGTCGCACCTCTTTGGGCGAAGCTGTCCTTGAGAGGACGCGCTTCTTGGACGCGCCTCTTTGGGCGTCCGCCCTAGGAAGACCACTTCCCTCTGCGGCTGAATTACCTCATAAGCTGGCGAGAAGACCGATCTTCTCGCCAGCTAAAACTTACGCCTTGATTAGAAGGAGTAGTTGTTCATGTTCTCCTTGGTGAAGACAAGGCGCTCAGGAAGCAGGACAACGCCGTTGTTCTTCTCGGCAGTCTTTGCACCCTCAGCGATGGAATTGTTAGGCTCAACCTTGACATCGCCGATGCTTGGGATGGAGATGGTGTCGCCAACCTTGACCTCGTTACCAGCTGCGAGGAATGCTGCAACGTAGCAGCCCATAGCGCCCTGAACTGCGCAGTCCCAGAGG
>JABZHE010000264.1:0-937 GCA_015259025.1 Atopobium sp.
ATATTGAAGTCTTCTGGAGCAGAAACAACAAGCACATCATCAAAGTGCGCAAGAGCTTGTGCAGCCTCAAGCTGCTCAGTTACTTGCTCTGGAGTTGCAATGTCAGCCTTGGTAATAACCAGCAGCTTAAAGGCGGCATGCGCCTGCTCAACATGATTGGCAACCCATTCATCTCCACGACCAACAGGCTTGGTGGCATCAATCAAAAAAGCAATGACATCAGCGTCATTAAGCTCGCCGAGCGCTGCCTTGTTGAGCTCTTTTCCAAGAGCGTCTTTGGGCTTGTGGAGGCCTGGGGTATCTACAATGACCAGCTGAGAGTTCTCACCGTTTACCACTGCCCTAAAACGACGGCGCGTTGTCTGGGCAACAGGGCTTGCAATGGCCACCTTCTGGCCCATACATGCGTTTAACAGCGTGGACTTACCAACACTAGGACGACCAACTAAGGCAACAAAACCGCTCCTAAAGGGAGTGGTCTCAGATGAAGAGTTTTCAGAAACTGAATTGGCGGTCATACGTCCTCCAACTTACCAATGAAAAATTGCACGCGAGAAAATCAAAAGTCCTATAAGAGCTGCGGTAATGCTAATGCAGCATGAAGCTGCCGCCGCAATATCTTTGGCTTTACCAGCCATAGGATGAAACTCAGGAGAAACCAGGTCCACTACAGTTTCTATTGCAGTGTTAATGAGCTCTGTAGTTAAAACCGCACCAATACACGCAAGGACAAGTGCCCAGCTTACGGCATCCAAGCCAACAAACAATCCCGCAACTACGGTCAATACAGCAGCTACCGACATACGGCGCAAGTTTGCCTCTTGAGCAAACGCTTGACGTGCGCCTTGTAGCGCAAAAAGAAGACCGCGCTTAAAGCTTGGATGTCTGCCCTTAGATCCCGGAATCATTACTCGTCAATCCCCTCACGGTGGCGAGT
>JABZHE010000265.1:0-928 GCA_015259025.1 Atopobium sp.
CTCGGTATCAGTCATATCGATGCCTTGACGCAGGCATTCTACGGTTACGGAGCGATACATTGCACCCGTATCAAGAAAAATCAAATCCAGGCGATCAGAAAGGGCGCGAGCTACCGTAGACTTTCCGGAGCCTGCTGGGCCGTCAATAGCAACAATCATTACTTATCCCCCTTGGTGACACCCCAAATGTCACGAAAATCGTAAAAACTTGGCTCAGTGGAACGACGAATAACCTCTTCTGGATCAAGGTTAAATCCACCAAGCTTAAAATCAGAACTGCCTGTACTAGTAAAGAAGATTGAAGAGACATTTGCAAGATGTACGTTCCAGCTTGAACTTCCTGGAATGCCAAAAATCTCTGCCATCATAGAGCGCAAATAGCCGCCGTGAGAAATACAAACAGTGCGTCCAGAAAGACTGGAAAGCTCGTTAAGAATAGTGCGACATCTGCTTCTTACCTGCTCGTATGACTCTGCCTCTGGAGCAGGTATGGAGTGGCCGTTTTTGTCTGAAGCCCAAGGAAACGTAAGACCATAGGGCTTTAAAATCTCTTCTGCATCAGCAAAACGCTTGCTCTCCAAAATGCCAAAATCCATCTCTGCAAGGTCATCTTTTACCTCACAAGGAATACCAAGCTCGGTGGCAGCCATCTGGGCCATGTCTTTGCAGCGAGATAAAGGAGAGGTCCAAATTCTATCTGGATGAAATGCAACAAGAGCGCGAACAGCGTGCTCTCGCTGTTCAACGCCATGCTCGGTAAGCTCAACGTCTCTTCTGCCGCTGAAAAAGCGCTGTGTATTAGCCACACTCTCTGGGTGGCGCATAAACAAAATGCGATGAACCTGAGCTGGAACTTCAAATGGCTGCATTATGTCTCCTCTCTGGCGTGCTTGAGCTGTTTGACGTGTACTTAGTAATTGTGCGACTA
>JABZHE010000266.1:0-912 GCA_015259025.1 Atopobium sp.
GGGTTGTTCTTGCAGGCCAGACAGCGTTTCTCGCGCAGCTCTTGAGCGTCTTGAATCTGTTGAGGTTCAGATGGCGCTGGCAGAGCTTGATCGAGCAAACGGTCTCATTGTTGATGAAGAGCCAGAGATTAATCCAGACCTCTTTGTTACTGAGGCTCCAAGGCGCAAGCGTGAACGCTCCGAGCAGAACTCTGCAAATAGGCAGGATAACAATAAGAACTCTGGTGCAAGAAATGTCCGAGAAGAGCAGGGCACTCAAAGTTCTTCTCGCACTCGTCGTGTAAGAACTTCAAAGAATGCTCAGGTCAACCCTGGTTCTAGTACTTTTGATGCTGCAACAGATACGCTTCGTCGTACCCGCCGCCGTCATCATGCGACAGAAGAGGGCGCCGCAAATACTCAGGCTCCTCAGAAGAGCGAGCAGAGCACCGCTCCTGCGCAGAAGCAACCACAGGGAAAGCGCTTTAGAAGAACAGATGCTCCTCAGGCGCCACAGAAAGCCGATGAGGCACAGGCTCCAGTCCGTGCAAAGAGGACTCGTCGTCCAGGTGATAGAGCAGGTATGAAGACCCAGAACGCTTCGCAGAGCGCTCCACAGAATACTTCTGGTTCTAACGGTGCGCCTACCGCTGCATCTAGAGACACTCAGCCACAAAACGCTGCACGTCGTAGACATAGAAGAGCTGGACGCGATGATCGCGGTCGCGGCTCGAAGGACAACGAGTAATGTATACGCTTAAGACCGAATACGCCTTTGACTCAGCGCATTTTCTCACAAACTACTACGGTAAGTGCGAGAACCTCCATGGCCATCGTTGGCACGTAACCGCTTGTATTTCTGCTGCAGAGCTTGGTGAGTCTGGCACAGAAAAAGATATGGTTATGGACTTTGGTGTCTTTAAACGCAAAGTT
>JABZHE010000267.1:0-698 GCA_015259025.1 Atopobium sp.
GATGAACCCTGCAGCTAAGGATCCTGAGTCCGTACAGGGTCGCATTGTTGCCCAGCTCAAAGAGAAGATTGACAAGGGCGAGACCGGCGTTGCCGCTGGTAAGGGCTTCTACGAGTACAAGTAAGGGCGTGCAGGTAGAGAGAGATTTCAACCCGGCATCCATTTCGTGTGGATGCCGGGTTTCTTGTGCGGAAATGCTGGGGGTGGACGGGGTTTCTCGCCAGGTGGGCGGCGGGAGCCTAGAGAGGCCTTGAGAGGCCTTGAGAGCGCCTGATTTCTGCAAAGAATCTGTAAATTCTGCCTGAGAACGTTAAAGAATCTGTGGATTTGCCTGATTTTGCAAAAGAATCAGTAGCTCAAATACTGTTACTGTCTTAGCAAACGTAATAAGTTATTTTGTTATTCAACGCTTGCAAAGAAAAAGGACTTCTCAAAGGCCAGGTAAGCATTTTAAGAAGTCCTAGACAGTCTCAAAGGGTAGCTGCAAAGGCAGCTACCCCGCGAGGTGTATCTTTAAGTATACGTGGAGGGCAAGATGATTACAATTAGTTTTGTTGGTCTTCTTGTAGCTATTATCGCTGGTACGATTGTAGGTCAGCTAATAATTTCTTTAATTGAAAAGAGACAGCAGGTTTTGAAGTGTGTCTGGCCATGAGTCGCCTCCCTGCCGTAGAATCGTTATAGTTTCGGTGCTGAAG
>JABZHE010000268.1:0-684 GCA_015259025.1 Atopobium sp.
GCTAAGGCTATCGGTCTTGTTATTCCGGAGTTAAATGGAAAGCTTATCGGATCTGCACAGAGAGTTCCTGTTCCACCAGGTTCCACAACTCTGCTTTTTGCAGTTGTGAAGTCTTCCAAGGAAGTAACCAAGGAGAGCATTAACGCTGCTATGAAGGCTGCTTCCGATCCTGAGACTTACGGATATACAGAGGATGAAGTAGTTTCCAGCGATATCGTTGGCATGACCTACGGTTCTCTTTTTGATGCTACCCAGACCATGGTTTCCAAGGTTGCGGATGACCTCTATGAGGTGCAGGTAGTTGCATGGTATGATAATGAGAACTCCTATACTTCTCAGATGGTTCGTACCATTAAGTACTTCGAGAAGTTTGTAAAGTAATTGCTTTTTAAATTGAAATTCATATTGTAAAGCTATGCGGGGAAGCCGCCGGGGTGTGTGCTCCGGCGGTTTTCCCTTATAAAGTCTATTGTGAAAATAATTGCACGTGTTTTCGTGCATCAAGATATCTTGTAAAGTGTGAAGCAGTTCAAAAAAAGATAGGCTATCTTGTTGAGTAAAATCCGTGCATAAAGTGTAGAATATTTTGTTTCCGGTGAAAGGGGAATGATATGGCAGAATTAAATAAAAAATCGGTAGATGACATTTCCGTAAAAGGAAAAAGAGTGCTTTGTCGTTGTGACT
>JABZHE010000269.1:0-340 GCA_015259025.1 Atopobium sp.
GTTCAGTGTAACTCGACTCATCGGTGCGCCTCCTGGATATATAGGCTATGATGAGGGTGGTCAATTGACTGAGGCTGTACGCCGCAAGCCTTACTCTGTTGTACTCTTTGATGAGATTGAGAAGGCACATCCAGACGTATTCAACATCCTTTTGCAGGTGTTGGACGATGGTCATCTGACAGATAATAAGGGACGAACAGTGAACTTCAAGAATACGATTATCATCATGACGTCTAATCTTGGTTCACAATACATCCAGCAACAGTTTGAACATCTTAACGATACTAACCGTGAGGAGGTAATCGACAAGGCAAAAGTTGCGGTAATGGATATGCTGAAG
>JABZHE010000269.1:350-616 GCA_015259025.1 Atopobium sp.
GAGTTCCTCAATCGTATCGACGAGACTATCATGTTCTTGCCATTGACAAAAGAGCAGATTGGTGATGTTGTTCGTCTACAGTTGGAGAGAGTTAAGGATATGTTAGAGCCACAGGGTATTGAACTTCAGTGGACTGACCCAGCCATCAACTATCTTTCAGATGTTGGCTACGATCCAGAGTTCGGTGCACGTCCTGTCAAGAGAGCTATCCAACGTTACGTATTGAATGACCTCAGTAAGTCATTGCTTGCAGGTACAGTCAACCG
>JABZHE010000026.1:0-8780 GCA_015259025.1 Atopobium sp.
CTCATCGCCGACCTGGACTTCGTCTGTGTCGCGAAGCGTAACAGGCTGTTCGATGATGTGACCATTAACCATAGTTCCGTTTGTGGAACCAAGGTCTTCAAGCACCAGAGCGGGTCCCTGAATGGTAAAGCGGGCATGTGATGCAGAAACGTAGGGTTCGTCAATCACAATGTCAGAAGAAGGGGAGCGTCCAATAACAACGGGTCCCAAAATGTCTACGTGCAGACCACGTAAGGACTTGACGCCCTTCTCGACATCAACGGACCAAATAGCTCCGTCTTTGCGCTGTCCGCGGACAAGGCCAATGCCTGTGCGCATGACTGAGAACAGGAAGATGTACAGCAGGACAACAAGCAGAACACGTCCTGCAAAAAGGATCAGATCAATCATTAGTTCTCCCGGAACTGAAGGTCCATAAGACCAATGGTAATGAGGTCTCCGTCGCGCAGAATTACCTCATCTACGTCGATATCGTTGACAAGCGTTCCGTTAGTGGAGTGCAAATCAGCAATGTGCCAATCGTGACCGTCATAGGTCATCTCGGCGTGACGTCTTGAAACGTTAGGATCGCGCAAAACAACGTCTGCTTGAGAGCGCTCGCGACCAATGATAGCGCGAGGAGCCTCAACGCGATACGAGCGACCGCTCTGGCGATCAATCAAAATGCAGGTAGCGTCCATGTTTGCGCGAGGCGTGCCCTGCAAATTGCGAGAAGGACGTCCACCCATGCCATTGAGCTGCGCATCAAGGGAAGGCGTGATACGACGCTGTGTCATAGGGACAGGAGCCGCTGTTGGGATAGCTCCGTTAACTGGAAGGTCTGGAAGCCCGTTTGAGCTAGGAAGAACAGGCATAGGGGTGGACTCAGCTGCAGAAACAACAGGAATTGCGCCTTGAGCCTCAACAAAATCTGGTGGCATTACCGCAAGACCAGCGTCTGTACCAGCAAGGTCTCCTAAAACCTCTGGAGTTGCATTTTCTGCGGCAACAGGACGGACCACGGACAGAGGGTCTGGCTCTGGCTGTGGTTCTGGCTGAACAGCGGCGTGAGAATTGCGCTGCTGAGGCATTTGAGCTGCAGCTCCTCCAACGCTGGAGTTTCCGCCCAAGAACGCGCGCTCTTCATTGCGCAGCTGGTCAAGCGTATTGCCGTCAACATTTTCTGCAAAGACAGCAAATTTTCCAGGCTTCAAAGAAGGGTCAACCATAAAACGAACAAGTGGCTGGCCTACAAATACATAATCTTTTTGCTGAGCCTGAGCAGCCACAAAGTCAGAAACCTCTGCAGTTAGATCAGCATAAAGAGGACGCATCAGTGAATCATCTTGAGGAGCAACTAAAACGGTATACAGGGCAGGCGCAGTATCTACACCGTCGATTTCATACGTCTCACGTTCCATCTCTTTAGCTGCGCGTTTGGCAAGCTTCTTAAAAGAGAAAGGCTCTGCGTATCCCTGAGGTGCGGCACCAAAGACCGAACCAATACGGTTTTCAAAGTCACTAAGAAAGCTCATCTAATTCCTCGCCTTCCTGATCCGCTTGAAGTGGACCTATCAGGACAATTGCAATACATACAAGTACACATAAGAATACCGTAATTAGTACTGAAACTATACTTTCAACTACCCAAAAATTGGGATTCTCCATCCAAGCTGCCCATATAAAGCCACTTGAAAGCAATATGGCGCAGACAATTTGTCCAAAAACCATCCATCCGCGACGTCTTTTTTGGCTCATAAGTGAGCCTAAAAGAGCAGATAGAGCGCATGCTCCCAAACGAGTCCAAAACGGAAGGCCCGAGGCCAGTGAGGTGTAGTCATAGGCAAGAGGCGTTGCAGCAAAGCCAAAAGATATGCCTCTTGTAAACAGTATTCCAAAAAGATAGCTAAAAGCTCCTGTTAAAACTGCAGGTAGTGGACGCATAGTAGCGGAGACAAGCGCTGGTGCTGAAACAGGAGCAGGTAATAAAGCTCCTAATAAGCAGTTGATGCTGCTAAATTTTGAGACCCTTCCTGCAAAGGCCCACCAGATAACGCTTACCAAGGTTACAAGTGTTGCAAACGGGAATGAAGTGCTGGTAGGGCTAATGCTTGCCAGAGCATATACCGCGCATGCAATGACAAGCGCAGAACCCAACGGAGTCCAAAGAGCAGCTGCCGCAGTTCCTACAAGAGAGCCAACCACAATAAACGTGAGCGATTCTGGAGCAATAAGCTGGAACAATTGGGCGAGAAGAACGCTGGTGACCAAGGCGGTTGTGCCACGCACGGCAGCCGAGGGCAGCCAGGGGAAGCGAATTGAGAGCGGAAGATGCTTGACGTCCCACGTCTCGGTTTCCTCTTCTTCAGACTGTTCTACGAGGGCTTTGAGGCTTTTCTCGCCCTGTTTTTCACTACCAAGAGGAGCCACAATATCTTGGGCAAACTCCAAGACGCTTCCCTGTCTCATCGATGGCTCGGGAGAAAGTGCCTGTGTCAGAGCGGCGTCTACAGCAAACGGAACCTCGGGATCCTCTTTAAGGAGAGGAATCTTTGGGCCCTTGTAGATGTGATCAAGGGACTCTTTAGCCGTTCTGCCGGCAAATACGTTTGTGCCTGTTAGTGCCTGCCTCAAAACAACAGCAAGCGAGAAGATATCAGCACGCTCGTCAACAAGCATGCCTTCAACCTGCTCAGGAGGCATGTAGCCAACCGTGCCACCTCGAGCACCGCCATAACCAGCAGCTGAGGCAAGTGTTGCCATACCAAAGTCAGCAAGTTTTACGGTGCCTTGGCGGTCGATCATGATGTTTGTTGGCTTAATGTCCAGATGGAGCACGCCATTTTCATGGGCATATTGAAGCGCCTTTGCAAGTGAAGAAACCATGTGAGCTGCTTCGGCATAGGTGAGGTAGCCACCCTCAACGCGAGCCAAGAGCTCCGATAAATTAAGGCCATCAACAAACTCCATGACCAGATAGGCGTAATCGCCCTCAATCTCAAAGTCATGAACAGTCACAATGTTGGGATGCGCCAGCAAACAGGCAGTTCGAGCCTCAGAAAGAGCCTCGTCAACAGTTGAAGCAAGCACGCCGGGAGTCTCGGAAGCCCCTAACAGTGGCATGCGTTTTATAGCTACGCGCCTCTGCAAACGAGTATCCCAGCAGGTACAAACGGTGCCAAAGCCTCCGTTACCTCTGCGAGCAAGAACGCGATATCGGTCCAGCAAAATTTCTGGCTCAGCCGCAGGTGATGCCTGCTGAGCAGAAGGTGAATGTAGATATGTAGTCTGCGTGGTCTGTGACCGCGAGTCACTCACGGCAACCTCCTGTGTTTAAAGTGTGTTTGTCGGCCGTGACTGTCTATATTCTACCGCTGAAAAGAATTTTCTTATATATCTATTGTTTTTCCATTAGAAGAAAACAAAATGTTGTAGTATTATTCCCTAGCACGCGGGTGTGGCGGAATTGGCAGACGCGTACGGTTCAGGTCCGTATGAACGCAAGTTCATGGGGGTTCAAGTCCCTTCGCCCGCACCATTTGCATTTAAAAAGCCCCTTTACGGGGCTTTTTTGTTACCTATTTGTTATCTGATTCAAAGTCAGACCAACCCTCTTGGTCGTCGCCAAAGAGATCCCAGTCGTCCTCAGTCTTTTTATGATTGAAATACATCTTTTTGGTTTTGCGCTCCAGCACAAAGGAAATAACCAAAAAGAGCAAAATTCCACCAAGTACGAGGAACAACACACCGGTTTTATCGCCAAAAAGCCAGCCGACAAATGAGTTAATTGCGTCCATAATCTAGCTCCAGAACATGTGAAGGGTTAAGAATCTGAATACAAGTATATACTTGGTAAGCTATAAGAAAAAATGCACTGCTAAAAAGTGTTGATTCAAGGAGAAGCTGCATGCTTGATATCAAATTTGTGCGCGAGAATCCTGACCTCGTAGATAAGTCTTGCGAGTCCAGGCAAAACGCCCATTGGGATCGCGAGAAATTCTTTGAGCTTGACGAGGAGCGCAGAAGCGTAATTGCCGAGGTTGAGTCTCTTCAGGCAGAGCGTAACGCTGTTTCTAAGCAGATTGGCCTTCTTATGCGTGAGGGCAAGAAGGAAGAGGCTGAGGCAGCTAAAGAGCAGGTAGCAGCTAATAAAGACCGCATCGCAGAGCTTGATCAGCGCCGCGGAGAGGTTGAGGAAGAGCTCACCGCCCTTGTTGCAGCTATTCCAAACATTCCAGACGCATCGGTTCCTTACGGCAAGGATGATTCCGATAACCCTGAGGTCCGCAAGTGGGGAGAGCCAACTCAGTTTGATTTTGAGCCAAAGGCACACTGGGATCTTGGACCTGAGCTGGGCATGATTGATTTTGACCGTGGCGTAAAGCTTGCAGGAACTCGCTTCTATCTTCTTGGCGGCATGGGCGCTCGCATGGAGCGTGCGCTTATCAACTTCATGATTGATACACATAACCAGGCAGGCTTCAAAGAGTGGTGGCCACCAGTTATCACAAATCAGGACTCTCTGTTTGGCACTGGTCAGCTCCCTAAGTTTGAAGAGGATCTCTATCACGTACAGCCTGACCTCTACCTCATTCCAACTGCTGAGGTTCAGCTCACCAACATCCATCGTGATGAGATTCTTGACGCATCTCAGCTCCCTCTGCTCTATACCGCATTCACCCCATGCTTCCGCGAGGAGGCAGGTTCAGCTGGTCGAGACACCCGTGGCATCATCCGTGTTCACCAGTTTGACAAGGTAGAGATGGTCAAGTTTGCAAAGCCTGAAGACTCCATGAATCAGCTTGAGTCCATGGTTCAGGAAGCCGAGAAGATCCTCCAGCTTCTGGGTCTTCCTTATCACGTGGTTACTCTCTGCACTGGTGACATTGGCTTCTCTGCATGCAAGTGCTATGACATTGAAGTTTGGCTCCCAAGCTATAACGCATACAAGGAGATTTCTTCTTGCTCTAACTGCTGGGATTTCCAGGCTCGTCGTGCAAATATCCGCTATAAGGATCCAGCAGAGTTCAAGGGCACCCGTCTAGTTCACACGCTTAACGGCTCCGGTCTGGCAGTTGGCCGTACCATGGCTGCAATTATGGAGAATTATCAGAACGCAGATGGCTCCGTTACCGTGCCCGAGGCGCTCCGTCCTTACATGGGTGGCATCGAGGTTATTCGACCAGAATAGTTTCTCTTTTTAATCAAAATTGATTCAATCTCTGAAATGGTCTTCTACAGAATTGTGGAGACCATTTCTTTTTCGCTATTTATAGAACATATGTTCTATAAATTTGCTATATTTGTGGCTAGCAAAAGAAGAAAGAGGTGGCTATGAAAGGTCTGGTAGAGGTACAGAAAGAAATTGTATTAAGGCAGTTCGTGCAAGGCAGCGTGGCAAAAATCGGATTTGGTCACAAGGAGTTCTATTCAGAGATTCATATTGCACCAGAGCAACTTGCAACTTTAAGAAAGTGGATTTCAGACCAAGGTAGAGTGGGTTTAAAAGATCTAAGTCCACAAGAATATCTTGAGGTCATCATGGCAGAAACATGTATGGCTGAGGTAATGGATGAGCTTGATGAAGCTGGTATTTCTTATCAGTATTTGTATGCAAACTCTTCCGGTGAAGTAGCTTTAAGACCAGGTAGACAATAAAAAAAGAGCTCCCGAAGGAGCTCCTAAGTTCAAGTGGTGCGGCGTATAGGATTCGAACCTATGACGCCCTGATTCGTAGTCAGGTCCTCTATCCAGCTGAGGTAACGCCGCGTGCAAGTAGATAGAATGCCATTTTCCAGTTGAAAATGCAAGACTAATCTTAGAAAAAGTTCTTCTTGGTAAGAAAAAAGCTCGTTGCAGAGATGCAACGAGCAGAAAAATCTGGCGGAGAGCTGGGGATTCGAACCCCAGATGGGCTTGGGGCCCATACTCGCTTAGCAGGCGAGCACCTTCGGCCTCTCGGTCAGCTCTCCAAAATGGGTGCTTGAGAATGATACCCCGAACTGGCGTCACTCACAATAAGACATTTTACAAAACATGTGAAAAATGCTCAACAACCACGTTTTTTCGGTGAGCGCGAAGTACATCCCATGAAAAGCGATTGGCAACTTGTACTGCAGAAAGAGGTTCTTCTTTTTCTGCAAGACCTATGCAATAAGCCAGAAAGCCAAGAATCTCTTCTGGTGTTTTTCCTTGGTCTCTCAGAACACCAAGATCTAGATCGTGATTGCGTTTAGAAAGTCTCCTGCCATCTGGCGCAACAAGTAGCGGGAGGTGAGCATAGATGGGATGAGAAAAACCAAGCACGTCTTGCAAATAAAGCTGCCTGGGAGTAGATGAAAGAAGATCTGATCCTCTAACTACTTCAGTTATGCCCATGTCAGCATCGTCAACTACTACAGCAAGTTGATATGCAAAGACTTCGTCTGCACGCTGGACAATAAAGTCTCCGCATAATTTAGAAAGATTTTGAGATGTTTGACCATAGACTTTGTCTTCAAACGAGTAGGTCTTATTAGGAACTCGTATGCGAGTTGCTGGAATTTTATGTTTGGAAAGCTCTTCACGCTCGGATTTGCTCAGGTCGCGGCAGGTTCTCGCATAGACATATGCACAATCGCTGGCATGAGGGGCTTGAGCAGCGTGTAAGTCTGCTCGGGAACAAAAGCAAGGATACAAAAGTACCTGTTGTTTCAATTTCAATAGAGCGTCCTGATAGAGCTCCGTACGCTTGCTTTGGAAAAACGGCCCTCTGTCCCAAGTTAGTCCTAGCCACTGTAAATCATCCAGGAGAAGAGAGGTGTATTGAGGATTATGAGCACGAATATCCAAGTCTTCGACGCGAAGAATAAGGCTGCCATTTTGGGAACGAACACTGGCCCAAGCCATAAGAGCTGAGAAAACGTTGCCCAGATGCATTCTTCCAGAAGGTGTGGGCGCAAATCTTCCAACGCAGGAACTCATTCTTAGAGATCTCCCGCATAGATATAGGCAAAGCCGAAGTCTTGTCCATCCGCTTTAATCGGAGCCTTATCTTTACAGGTAAGACCCTTGTGTTGGTAGAAACTAATGTCGCAGTCATCATCTGTTGCAAGGAAGTAATGCTTAGCTCCTTGCTCTTTCAAAAAATTGATCATATAGGAGAAGAGCATGCCGCCGACGCCTTCTCCTTGAGCAGCAGGACTTACGCAGAACAGTGTAATTTCCCATTTAGGAGTTTTGACTCCTTCATTCCAGTATTTGTGAATCAGGTTTGATTCGACGACACCAAAGGCTTCATAGCCTTCAAAGTCTTTCTGGCTTAAGAGCTTTTTAGCTGTAATGGTTGAGGCATTTTCAAGCTCAACCCATTTCTGCTTATCTTTTGGGTCTTCTCCGTTGGAACAGAAAATAAAGCCGAGAACTGTATTTCCGCTTTTTGCAACAAAGCGATGAGTTGAAACGCCAATGTAGTACGAAATATCAATGGTGGCCAGAGACCTACTGGTCTCTTTAGATTCATCGCCGTCCAAGTACCAGACGCGCTCAACGATTGATATAAGTTCTGGTAAGTCAGTATCTTCGAAGGGGACTATGATTGGAGTATCGGCAGACATATGAAATAGTTCCTTTCAGGCGTTTTACAGCGGAAGATTATAGAATAGTTTCAAGTTTGTTTACATCTAGTACGTAGTGTTTTGCAGCTGATAGGCTGTAGGTGTTTCTGATAGCAAGTGTCAAACACAAAGGAGCGGCAATGGCTGAGGCCCCTATCAAACGTGCGCTAATCTCGGTAACAGACAAAACAGGTATTGTTGAATTTGCACAAACGCTTACTAAAGAGTTTGGCGTTGAGGTAATTTCAACAGGTGGAACCGCAAAAATCCTCGAAGAGGCTGGTGTTCCCGTAATTCCTATTGAGTCTTATACCGGATTTCCAGAGATGATGGACGGCCGCGTTAAGACATTGCATCCTCGCGTCCATGGTGGCCTCTTATGTCGCAGAGATAATCCTGGTCATGTTGCAGACGCAGAGAACAATGGTATCGGCATGATTGACCTGGTCTGCGTTAACCTTTATGAGTTTGAGAAGACTGTTGCTGATCCATCAGTAACTCTAGAAAATGCAATTGAGCACATCGATATTGGCGGACCTTCAATGCTCCGCTCTGCTGCAAAGAATAACGATTTTGTTACGGTTGTTGTTGATCCGGCAGATTATGGTCGTGTTCTTGATGAGATGCGCGCCAATGACGGTGCAACTACAAGGGCTTCTCGCCAGCAGCTGGCTTTGAAGGTATTTAAGACAACGGCTGCATACGATGGCGCTATTGCCGCATATCTTTCTGGTGTTGTTGAAGCGGAGCAAAGTAAATTCCCAGAGACTTTGCTGGTAAAGGCAACAAAAGAGCAGGATCTTCGTTACGGAGAAAATCCTCAGCAGTCCGCAGCGTTTTATAAGATGCCTGGAGCTCCTGCACACTCTCTGGCAAACGCTCAGCAGCTTCAGGGTAAGCCCTTGTCTTACAACAATTTACTTGATACTGATGCAGCTTGGGCTGCTGTTCGTGAGTTTGATGACCCATCGGTCATTATTTTGAAGCACCAGAATCCTTGTGGATCTGCTACGGCGGAAAATGTTGTTGAGGCATACGATCGAGCATTTGCTTGCGATCCACTGTCTGCCTTTGGCGGAATTATTGCAGTAAACAGAGAAGTTCCGCTGGAGTTTGTTGAGCACTTTGCAGATATCAATAAGCAGTTTGTTGAGGTTCTTATTGCACCAAGCTTCACAGAAGAGGCTCTTGAGCGCCTGTCAAAGA
>JABZHE010000270.1:0-586 GCA_015259025.1 Atopobium sp.
GTATTGTTGGTGGAGATTCTTCAACAAAGAAGAACACCACTACGAGCACCACCGGAACCACTAACAGCACAGGTACAAGCGACAGTTCTTCAAGCACTAAGTAGTCTACGGACCTGCAAGCAACAAAGCAAAAGAGCAAAAGAGCCGCTGAAGTCAGCGGCTCTTTTGCTTGTGCTGTTGGAAGTGACTTATCGAGAGGTCGGCTCGCCTCAAAATGGTGGAGCGGCGAATGATTTGCACGTTAATTTGACTGAAAGTTATGGAATTGATGTTTCCAAGACGACTTTGGTCCCAAAAAGGTAAAAAAGCCGTTTAGTTGGAAGTTTTAATCTTTATGCATGACGATTTTGAGTGATTTTGATTTAGTAATGTGTCGCTTGATTAGCGCCAACTGGGCTTTTAGTAATATCAAATATGTAATCAATTTCTTCGATTTCCAACTAAACGGATTTTTTACCTTTTTCGCCCTATTTTGAAGCTCAATTTTTGTTTTATAAAAAATGAAACGAATAAAGGGTCAGGAAAATGCATTTTCATGCATAACAGCGATTGCTTGCATAAAAAATAGATGCCCACTCTATGTGAG